>JAOAFA010000008.1 GCA_026416535.1 Deltaproteobacteria bacterium | reverse complement strand
GGTCTCGTGGGCTCGGAGATGTGTATAAGAGACAGTGCCTACTCTGAATGGGGATGTAGAGAGTTCTATGTCGTAAAATTCAAGAGCCTTCGAAGCCGATATTATAGCGGATGGCCCATTTCTTGAGCCTGTCCTATATGAAAGAGTTGAATCATAAGGAACAGGAAAGACAACAACCTTGCTTTTCCCGTACTCAGTATATCTCTTTTCAAATCCACCAAAATTATAGGGAATAAACATTAGTCGATTTGCAAATTATTTTTCCTCTGTTATGGCGATTATTTTTGGCTCTACTATCTTCTTCCTTTGGATCTTACTTTTAAGCTCCTTTTTTACTTCTTCATCTATGAAGACAAACACCGCACCAGCCACAACAGTCGTCCAAAGCCCATTTTTGTCTCCCTCTGCAGATTGAGTTATATTCCTTGTTTTAATGATCTTACCACTCATTCGGTATATCTCTTTCCTCTCATCGTATGCAGTATTGGGGTCAAACTGGATACCTAATGTGCTCGCCAGCATGGTAGCAGCGAGATCCTCTGAGTAGTCACCCGATTTCTTCTCTGTCTCACCATATCCATGATGTTCTGAGATATAACCATAGTGGTCGCCTTGAGCAGGAACTGCCAGGCCAATAGAGGCACATATCAGCCTATTAGGTTCATTTGTGGAATTTTGCGCAAGCACAACATAGGTAATTTGGCCTGGTTTTAAAGCAGCAATCCCTCTTGAGCGAGGAATAATCTTGCAGTTCGGTGGAAAGATAGAAGAGACACGCACAAGATTGCACTTCTCAATCCCTGCATCTCTAAGCGCCATTTCAAAGGATTGAAGTTTTTCCTTGTGTCTACCTACACCTCTTGTAAAGAATACACGATTGGGCACAAAGTTCAACTTTTACCCTCCTTCCAGAAGAGCCTAGTACAATTTATCTAAATAAATTTTGAGATTTGTCAATAAATATTTTGCTAATCCCTATCAAAAAATCTTTTAAGTACTTCTACGTACATGGAAAAAATTTACTCATTTCTAATTAAATCCCCCTTTAATTCTATAGACGACGAAAGAGAAGTAACAAACTGCCTACTACAGACAATAAACTACAGAATTTATTTCTTCTTTGGAAGTTACTTTAATCCGGTTTTGAGATTGTAAAGAATTTTTTAATCTTCTATCAAGTAAAGTTAAAGGATAAATACACCCACACTTCTTTACAATATCCACGAGTAAAGTAAAGTTCCCAAGGTTTCTTATTTCATTTCTTATTTTGAGTATTCAGAATGATACGAGAAAATCAACTTAACGTAGAAAGGTGCTTATTTGGATTTTACTTTTGGTTATTTTATGCTATAAAGGTCTAACTTGACTGTAAATCCTTCTTTCTGGAGGCCTAATGATGAAAGTATTTAAATCTTCTTATACCTCCTTACCCTTACTTTTACTTGTGTTGTTTATAACTTCATGTAAAGGAACCGAAAAGAATGTTGAAGGTCTGCCAGTAGGTTCACCGTGCAAGAGTAGCTCTGATTGTGCTGATAAGCTTGTTTGCATATACACCTCAAATAAAGACGAAAATGTGGTGAACTTATTCCCTGGGGGATACTGTTCGAGGTATTGTTTAAATGATAAAGATTGCGTAGAAGGGAGTAAGTGTATTGGAAATGTATGCATAGCAGATTGTAAAAACTGTGAGCTCAGAAAAGATGAAGGTTATACTTGTTTAAATGGTAAATACTGTATTCCAGATCTTGAGGTAGGGAAGGCATGCTCTAGTGATTCCGAATGTCCAACAAAACATTGTCTAGTATATAATGACAAGTTCAAAAATGGGTATTGTTCTATGAGATGCGAAGAAGGATCAGACTGCCCACTCTCTTCAGGTGGTCTCTGTGTGAATTTTGAAGGGAAAGATGATGGTAAGAGTAGCTGTGCTAAACACTGTCTAAGTGATTCAGAATGTAGAACGTCTGAAAAGTATGCATGTAGGCTTGTCTTAGCAAATTCTGCAGAGGCTGGCGAGGTATACACAACTGTATGTTCTGGGGTCGATAACCTAGGGGCAACCTGCCAGAGAGATGAGGATTGCTCAAAAGGTCTTAGGTGTATAGGTAAATCGGAGATAGTTAAAAACAGAGCTATTAAAGGTGGTGACTTTGCGGAATCAATCTGTTCAAAGGAATGTACAACAGATAAGGATTGTCCTCACATATTTGATTGCAAGGCCGATGATCAGAATTGCCTAAAGACAGCAAGATGCATAGACGGATACTGTTTCAGAGGATGTGAGAATGATAATCACTGTGCCAAGACAAAATACGCATGTCGTGGCTATGAATACACAGAGGGCAATCAAAATAAAGTAAAATATTTTTGCAACTCCGTGTCTAATATAGGAGCGGCTTGCACAAAGAACGAAGACTGCACGGATGGGCTAAAATGTGTATCAGACAACACAGAATTCGTAGGTGGGTTTTGCACCAAGGATTGTTCGAAAGACGAAGACTGCCCATTAGAGGTAGGAATTGAGAGGGCGTGTATAAATGGAAAATGTCAGAGAACATGCAAGACAGACTCAGATTGTGGACGGAAAGAATATCTATGCTTTGAGAATGAAATTACAAAAAAAGGTATCTGCAAATATACAAAGAACATTGGGGCCGCATGTAAAACCGATGACGATTGTTCTGAAGGACTCTCCTGCTACACCGGATACGCCTTCCCAGACGGGTATTGTACTAAGAGGGCATCTGTGGTAAGTGAGTGTGGTAATAACAGTGTCTTGGGTAACATAGACCTTTGTATGAGAGCCTGCGACAGCGATAAGGATTGTAAAAGAGAGGGATATATCTGTTTTAATAATGGTTCTGAAAAGTATTGTTCAACAGGCTTTAATGTCGGATATCCCTGTTCAGATCATGAGGATAAGAACGTTATTGACTGTGGCGAAGGGTTAAAATGTGTTAAGGATAAAGAGTTTGAATTTGGATATTGTACCATGGACTGCCAGGAGGTTAATGAGCCTTGTCCACCCGACTCTAAGTGTATACCTTCAAAAAAGATGTGTATGAGACTATGTTCTCAAGACAATCACTGTCTAATAAGTGATTATACCTGTAGAAAAGAAGATAATGAATATGTATGTGTGGGTGGGAAGAATATTGGAGCTGAGTGTTCTTCAGATAGTGATTGCTCATCTGATACTATCTGTGACACAAAGCAGACCAATGGCTACTGTACAGTCTCATGTAAAGATGGAAATTGTCCTGACGGCTCAGTATGCGTCGGAGAATGGTGTAAGAGGATTTGCAAACTCGATAGGGACTGCGGAAGAAGGTTTTATTTCTGTCTATCTTCAAAGGGATATTATTATTGCTCAAGTGGACTAAATATCGGTGCTGAATGTACCAGCGATGATGACTGTGTAAGTCCTTTAAAATGCTATAAACCATATCCTGATAAGATTGGGATGTGCTCAAATGATCACAATCAGCCATGTTCAGGTGACGCCCAATGTGGTGCCTCTTATGCCGTATGCAATAAAGATGGAGACAAACACTGCTATAGAAAGTGTACCACAAGCGCAGATTGTGGTAGAGAAGATATGAAGTGTAGTAATTCAATGTGCATATATAAATAGAAATTCTATTTATGAGATGTCCTTCATGTGGAAATTCAGAGAAGGTTCACAGGTCACATAGCATCTATCTGTGGGAAAAGGTAATTAAATTATTCTCATCTTATAGGCTATATAGGTGTCATAATTGTGGCTGGAGAGGATGGCTTCATCAACAGACAGGAAGTCAGTTAAAGAGAATATCACTAAGACAGATCTTTTTGTTTTTTATCCTCGGGTTTTTACTTGGTGTCCTTATTACCCTGTGGCAACAGAGTCGCAATAAACCTGAATGTCCACAAATACCGATTAATTGTGAGAGTAATACCAAGGATAGTTTCAGATGGTGAAGTGAGGTATGACGTCATTTTGGCATTTCAATGAAGCGAATAGACAAAAACAGAATTAGAGAGATATTGAAAGAGGCCAGAATAGTAAACAAGAGCCTAAAAAGCACCCTTTTATCAGATAAAATAAAAAGATTATCAATTATGAGAAGTGAATATTGCAGAAAACGAAAGGAATTATTAAATGTTAAAAAAAGATACAAAGTTGAGATCAACAAAATCAGGAAGATATTAGACTCATCAATATCGAAAATAGAAATCGAGATACTAAGAAAAGGTGGAAATATTTACCGAGTTCTTACCAATGTACCTAAAAACCTAAACAATATAGTGAAATTTTTAGAAAATAACATCGAAAGACTTGAAAGTATGAAAATACCCTCCATCGGGATTTTAATTAGTCAACTAAAAGAGCAACTGGAGATATCACGCATCTTTTGTGAAAAGGAAAAGAGTGAAGTTTTGCCTCTCGAGAAAGAATTAGATAAGATCGCGACAACAATTGACACAGAACTTAATGAGATTAAACAATTTTTGAACCCTACTCAAAATATAATTGTAAATGTGAGAGATCGGTTTGATTGAGTTATTCTCTCATCTGAGATAGGTCTATACCTGTCAATTTGGTCAGATTTTCTTCACGACCTACAATGAGGAGAATATCTCCCTTTTCAAAGACATATGATGCGTCAGGGACGAGTTCAAATGTTGTATCTGACTTTTCCGCTCCGATATCCTGTGGGACGTTCCTCCTTATACCCACAACATTTACTCCATAATCCGCTCTAAATCTACAATTAGCAAGTGACTTCCCTATAAATTTTTCAGATACCTCCCACTGAAGAATAGAATAACCCTCGGCAAGGGCAATATAGTCTTTTATAGATGGTGCAAACAATGTTCTGGCTAACCTTCTTGCCACCTCTTTTTCAACCTCTATTACCTGAGTAGCTCCTACTATTGAGAGAATCCTCGCCTCTCTGTCGTTTTTTGCTCGCACAATAATGGACTTAACACCTAGCTCCCTTAGCACTGCCACAGTTAATATACAGGACTCAAAGTTTTCACCTATCGTTACAATAGCGATATCGACTGTCTCAGCCCCAATCTCCCGAAGGGCAGCTATGTCAGTCGAGTCTAGCTGAGCTGAATAGCTGACTACGTCTTTTACCTCATTGACTAAGGAGAGATTCTGGTCAACAGCTATAATCTCTGTCTCTGCTTTTGATAGCGAATCTATTAATTCTCTACCAAACTTACCAAGTCCGATTACGAGGATCTTTCTCATAACCTCCTCCTATCTCATCCTATGATGATATGGTCTTCGGGGTATTTATATGAGCCTGAGTATTTTTTCTTTGAGAAGACTATGGCTACTGTAAGTGGCCCTATCCTGCCTACCAACATCGTGAATATTATTATTATTTTACCAGTAAAAGACAACTGTGGGGTTATACCAAGGCTTAGCCCTACGGTCCCAAATGCGGAAAAGACTTCGAAAATAATCTCAATAAAGTCCTTGTCTCTCTCCGTAAGGCTCAAAAAAAAAGTAGATACGAATACAATAATAAATGAAATAAAGGCGACATTTAACGCCTTATAAATGGAGTTTATCGGTATTGTCCTCCTAAAAGCCTCTACATACTCCTTATTTCGTATAAGTGCTCTAAGGGAATATAACATTGTAGCAAAAGTTGTGGTCTTTATCCCTCCACCAGTAGAAGATGGAGATGCACCGATAAACATTAGGACCATTATAATTAAAGTGGTAGAATAATTGATCCCTGTAAGCTGAACTGTATTAAAGCCAGCGGTTCGTGGTGTTATGGACATGAATACTGAATTAATCAATTTTGTACCAAAATCGTAAGAAGCCAGAGAGTTGTTCCATTCAAGGAGAGAAAATAAAACACTCCCTCCAATGATGAGCATTGCTGAAGTTGTCAATACTATCTTTGTGTGAAATGAAAAGTTGTATTTTCTTCTCAAGATCAACCTCTCTCTGAGGAAGTGAAAGAGATTATTTGTCACGGGGAAACCTAGACCACCAAGAACAACCAGAAACATCACCGTCGTTATATAAACATAGTTTTCAGCATAACCCTCGAGATTATTTGGGAAGATCGAAAATCCAGCATTACAAAATGCGGATATTGAATGAAAAACGGCAGAGAATATTCTTAGGGATAGGCTCTCTATACTGTCATCCGCAAAGAATAAGATGAGTGCACCGATGGCCTCTATGATAAACGTAGAGACTACAACAGCCTTTGCAACACCCAATACCTCTCTTATTGTCCTTACCCCTGTGAGATCTCTTATTGTCATCGTCTGTGTAAACGTTGTCTGTGACCCGATAATTATTGGTAGAGAAAGTGCCAATGTTATTATCCCAATACCACCAATTTGAATCAATAATAATATAATGAGCTGCCCAAAGCGGGTGTAATATGAGCCAATATCCACCGTACTAAGCCCTGTTACACAGGTAGCAGAGGCTGAGATGAATAAGGAATCAATAAACGACATCTTCTCAATGGCTACAATTGAAATTGGGAGAGTCAGGAGCATCGCACCTATAATTATCACCGTCGAAAAACTTACAACAGTAGCAAGGGCTGGCGAGCTCTTTATGACATTAAATATCTTTATCAACTGCGAACTTTGGGTAAGTGAGATAAAAGTTATTAGAAGATAAAAGTAGGTCAGGTAAGTCCTTATTGCCGATTGAAAAAGTTGTGGTTCAAGTGGCGAGAGATTTATCTTCAAAAACAGTGTAAACGCCTGAAAAAGAAAAATAGATGAAAACACCAGAACAACTATCCTGAAAACAGTAAATTTTTTAGACTGTTCGATAAGCCCAAACTCTCTAATTAACTCCAATGCGATACCAGTAACAATGAAAATACCCATCAAGAAAACAACGAAGAAAGGTATATTTAATGGCAAAATCGGGAACAATACCATACTAATTATAATAAGAAATATTCTTGTCGACGGAGATATTAGAAAGCTTAGGATATTAATCATCTCTCTTTTTAATCCTCAATAATCTCTCTTTAATAACCTTTTCAAAACCATTTTCCGTTGGCTCATAATATCGCCTTTTTGCAAGCTTATCAGGGAGATATACCTCATTTGGTATATAATTTCCATCAAAATTATGAGGATATTTATACCCGCTCGAATAACCTAAGCTTTTCATCAAGGCCGTAGGTGCGTTTCTAAGCTTCAGAGGGATCTCAAGTGGACCATGCTCGAGAAAGTCTTTTCGAGCCTTTACATATGAAGTCAGTGAGGTATTGCTCTTGGGTGCACATGAGAGGTAGATAGCACACTCTGTCATTGGAAGGACTCCTTCAGGCATTCCAATATGTTGGAACGCTATCAGAGTAGATGTGGCAAGGACTAATGCCTGAGGGTCTGCATTTCCAATGTCCTCGGCAGCAAATATGATCATGCGTCTAATGATAAACAGCGGGTCTTCACCTGATTCCAACATCCTAACCATATAGTAGACTGCTGCATCTGGATCCGAACCTCTCATGCTCTTTATAAATGCACTCACAACATTGTAATGCTCATCCCCTTTCTTGTCATATAGATGTATCTTGTCTAAAAGGGCCTTCTGAAAGTCCTCTTCTTTTATCTCTGTCCTGTTTTCACTGGATGCAACAGTGATAGTAGCTTCAAGAAGATTTAATGCCCTCCTGGCATCTCCGAATGAATATCTTGTAATCATTGATACAATCTTATCATCTATTTCAAATATGATTCTGCCAAATACGTCCTTCTGGTTAGCTATGACCCTGTTTATGATTTTCTTTAAATCATCCTCACTCAAAGAATTCAATACCAAAACTCTACATCTCGAGAGTAAGGCCGAGTTAATAGAAAACGAGGGATTTTCAGTAGTCGCACCAATTAAGATCACATCCCCTCTCTCTACGTAAGGTAAAAGTGCATCCTGCTGTGATTTATTAAAATGATGTATCTCATCAACAAAGAGTATAGTTTTTTTGCCAAACAGCCTTTCTGTCTCTATTGCTTTCTCAACTAATCCCTTAATCTCCTTTACACCAAATAAGACGGCAGATATACTCTCAAATCCATATCCTACCTCTCTTGCAATAATCCCCGCAAGTGTGGTTTTACCAGAGCCAGGAGGTCCCCACAAGATCATTGATGGAATATTCTTTGCAGCAATAGCCCTTTTTAAAAATCCATTATCACCTAATAGGTGTTGCTGTCCCACAAAGTCGCTCAAAACTTCAGGTCTTACTCTCTGTGCCAGAGGCACTTTTCTATTTTTATCCATTGTATTAGATTACTAAGACCTCGGTACACATTGACCACAGATCGGATAATTCTTAACGCATACCTGATCGTCGGGACAATCAGTATTGGACTTACATCCCAATTCAAAGCAATCGCATACCCCATCTCTACATATCTGATTAATTGCATCACACTCTGAATTGGATGAGCACTTGCACAGTGGATAAATGCAATATGTATCTACACAACTCTGTCCTGCATAACAATCCGCATTGCTATTGCACTTCGTAGGTATCTGCCCCATCTGGCAAAATGCCGGATTAGGTTTACACTCACCCGATGCAGAACAGTATCTGTCAGAAGGACAAGAGTCCACACAAGAAAAGGAGTGTGGTAAAGGCACACATCTATTTTCTCTCTCATCACATTCGTAGCCTATGGGACAATCAATTACACATCCAACAATCTTATTCACCTCTGGTTCGGGTCTTTGTCTTACACAATCAATAGAAGGCAGTAAAAAAAGTAGGATGAGGGATATCTTTTTCATACACCCACCTGTATCCAACTCATCCCTCTAACATAATTTTTTCTTTAATACAAAGAAAAATGAGTCCGTCCACATGTCGGATATTATTAAACTCAATTGATATGTTAAATTAAAATTGGGAGTTGAAGGTATGATAAGAGGTATAAAAAATTTCATTAAAAGCGATGATGCTCAGGTTTTTGTGGAGACTGTATTTGTAGTCCCCCTGATGCTTTTCATGATATTGGGGATACTACAACTTGCCATGCTTCACCAGGCAAGATTACAGACTGAATACGCGGCATACCAAGCAGCTCGCGCAGGTATTGTCTGGAATGCAAACCAATCTAAGATGATGAATGCAGCATTTGTTGCACTTATCCCAAGTATGTACATTATCAAGGCAAATATCACAGAGACAAACACCTCCTTTAACATACTTCAATCTATTATTCAAGGTGCCGCATTTTGGCTGATAAACTATGCCGGCAACCAACTAAATAAAGGCGTGTTACAGCTTGACCAATTTTTGAATAAACTCTTTGGTATCTCTACAGGTATACCAGATTTGAGCCTGGTTAATGTTTATATTGTAAATCCGAAAAAGAGCCATCTTGATTCAATGCCAGAACCCTATAAGACATGGGGAGAGGTGGATTTTGATGATATAGGTGTCTATAAGGCCGATGGGAGCACTTATACAGAGGATGAGGCGAAGAAACTCAGAGATTTTAACAGGCTGTGTATCACAGTTAGGTTTTTATATCAGATGGTTATACCTTTTGCCAACTGGACTATTCATACGGCATGGATGGCAGGGGTTACAGGAGTTCAACTGACAGGGGCAATAGAAAGACCGGTAGTAAAAGGAAGCAATAACCCAGATGTAGAGGGGACTATTGGTGGCAGAATAAATGTTGGTGGTTGGGTAACATATTTATTCGGGAGCAAAGATCAGAATTTACTGAGAGTGCTCTGGCAACTCAGAAAAGTAAAGAGACCAAACAGCGATGTATATAGAGGTATTTATATGATTCCATTATGGGCAACCTACACAATGAGGATGCAATCAAATATATTTAAGGAAAATTTAAACTGAGGTAGCAATGTTTATAAGATTTCACAAATTTGTTAAAGATGAAGATGGACAGGCAATCGTGCTTGCAGCCGTAGGCATGCTTGTAATGGCTCTCTCTGTACTTATGACAGCATTTTGGGGCTATGCCGTATACGAAAAGATCAAGCTCCAAAACAATGCCGATTCAACTGCATATTCTCTTGCGGTCATGGAGGCAAGGGTCCTAAACTATATCGCCTACCTTAATAGAGCTATGATTGCAAACTACGTAAGACTGATTGCGATGCAATCTCTGATATCCTATGTTACCTGGCTCGAGGCCGTATCTGCAAGAGTTCATGATATCTTATACAATACAATCTATGGCTTCCCCTGCCAAGGGTGTTTATGTACATGCATAAAGGCATGTGCCGGTATATGCTGTAATAGCGGGCTTGTAGCAGCAAGTATGCCGTTTGCAACACTTACAAATGTCTTTGGTCAAATATTAAATACCCTAGATAATCTCTGGCCAACGTTGAAGAATGCAGTCAACATAGCAAATAATGCCTTTTCAAATGCTCAGGCAATTTTAGTAAACCTTATATATGTTAGCTTTCTAGATGCTCAGAGGAAGCTCATTGAAAAGAACGATCCTGAGATCAACCTATCACTCCTATCTGTCATATCACCACTGATAAACTCCGTTATATGGATGAAAGCACTCAAAAAGGCAGAGTCTAGTGATAAGAGGATGTTCTCTTCCATAGTAAATGCTACAAGATGGAACGATAAACAGACAAACAGGAAGGATATAGTTCCGGTTGGCGGTGCTCAGTTTAGCGGCGGAGGGGTAGGCGTTTTAAACAAAGAGGGACAGACCAAACTTATTGACTCCCTTTCTAAGAATATTATTTCATCTAATTTTCAAGGAGAGAGTCAGGCAAAGAATGAAATAGAAGGGATTATGTATCAAAGAAGTGTATTCCCAGATGGTGCTGTTCTAGCATCTTTTGATAAGACGAGCAGTCCTCTTATGGACGGGATGTGTAACACTAATTCTGTAGAGGTATTTGTCCTTGATGCAGATAAAGGTGCTCACAAGAGATTGTCTACCTTCTTCCAGAAGGCTACTTATTGTGGTGGCTGCTCAATGCCTATTCCGGCCAATCTCGATGGACAGAGCTTCCTAAGAAAGACAAAGATTGAGGTAGATAACACGGATATGAAACACAATAATTTTGTCAAAATACCCAACTTTTATGTATTTAACATTGATGAGAACCCTGATACATACTTTGGGCAACCAATTGTATTCACCTTCCTAAATAAACCTCCAGAGAGATTTAAGATGAAGCCTGTCTATCGCAAGAGCACTATAATGGGTGACAATTATTCAGCTAATATAGATACACGCATGGGTGAAAAGGGTGTCCTAACATCTGGACTTCTAAGGGGTCTGAATGCGATGTCACTTGCACAGGTATATTATCACAGACCCTATACATGGAAAGAACACCCAAATCTATTTAATCCATACTGGAGGGCAAGGCTAATAGCATTTGGAGAGAGAGATGGGAAGCTACTTCCAGCATGGTTGTCAAGGGCAACAGGGATCAACTTCCCGAATGATATACTTGGAATCATTACTAAAGGGCTAGTTTTGCATTGAGGTACGAAATGAGATCCGTGAAGGGACAAAACGGCTCAGCAATAGTTGAGGCATCAATATTGTTTGTGGCAATTGTCGCAGTAATCTTGTGGTCACATGTGTTACTAGATATAGCCCTCGCTAAAATTAAAACTCAAGAAGTAGTTAGATATGCCGCATGGGAATTTACAGCATATCAATTATCAGACTATAGTTCGAAGGGAATGAATCAGAGCAAACACAATCAATTGGTAAATAAAGCAAGGGATGCCATAAAGCAAGATGTTCAGGATAGATACTCTCACTCCCTCGATTCAGCATACAATTACAGAAATCCTAAAAAAGAATTTAAGCCTTTGTCTCTCTCTCAGTATGAGCTTACAAATGTGATGGTAAATAATAAAGATGTGACAGAGTTATCACTTTTAAATACTATTATTAGCATCATAAACATGTTCGGTGGTTCTATGTTTGGGACCAATCCCTTCAATAATAGAGGATACGTCGAGGCCACAGCAAGCATAGCCGTTCATGTTAATGAGACCAACCCGAATAAGTGGAGAATCCAAACGAGATTTATGCAGGACTCACAGAGAGGATTTTTCCGTCAAAGGATGTATGGTGCATTCAGACAAAAGACCCTCCGAGAAAAATATTATTTAATTGTCGATGATTGGGCAATGTATGATGGAAAGTCTGTTACTCCTAAGATTTTATCCGAAAACAACAATAACAGAGACTATCCATATTACAATGTAACCAACTCAGTAGCAGGTTTCAAGGCTGCAAACTTTTCTAATCAGAGCGTATTCTCAAACTTAGGAGGTGGTATGGAGGGTTTCGATCCAATGAAAGTGAGACTCGCATCGGTGAGATTTAAGAGACAACCGGGTCTATCTCAAGGTCAAGAGAGTGATGATGGGACTGTTACACTAGATGTCTCCGGAGGTGAGAAGACATTTGCCACTTCTCCATATTGCGATAATGGGAGTGGAGAAAATCCTCTCATGGTTTGCACCGGAAAATACAAGAATGTTAACAGCAAGCGTGGAAACTGCTACATGGGATGTCCCAAAAAACAGTTTGGTGGTAAATGGTCGTGTGACTATTCACAGGCTGGAGCAACCGATGAGTGCCAGAATCCTTAAAAATATGGTATCCCTTTTAATTGTCATTTGCATATTCACCTCCGCGTTCTACTTGGGGGGTGGATTTAAGCTACTTATAGCAGATAAAAACCAAGACATATCCCATCCCAAGATTTCAAAGGAGATACCACAGTACAAAGACAAATCCTTTTTCCCAATGGGAGACAAGATATATGTCAATAACCTTCCAATACAGCTCGGATATTTTACTACGAAGGACGAACTAACTACAGTGAAAGATGATTTAATAAAGAAATTTCAAGATCTAGGATTGCATCCACATTACACCCAAGTATCAGATAACGAGGGCTTCATTAATGCAATAGATACAACTACCGGAGAAAACAAGATTATAATTCTTAAAAGGACGGATAATGAGACACTAGTATTTGCTGGTATAGCCCCCATTTTAAGCAATAATATTATAACTAAACCTGATGGGGCACTGGGGATACCACCAGATGCAATGAATTACATAGAGGTAAAAACTCAAGACTACGGAAGATATACACGAACAATCTCGTTTCAGATGAAAGGATCAAAGGAGAAAAATACAATTCTTTACAAAGAAAGACTTAAAAATCTTGGATATGAAGAGAATGACTACCTTAAAAAATTCGGTGATGAAGACGTCGCCTCGTTGAGTAAAGATAATATTCAACTCATGATAGTAATCACTGAAGATAAAGACGAGCTTGGAGAGACTCTCACAACTTTCGTCCTAAATGTGATGGAGAGAAAAAATGAAAAGGATTAGGTCTCTAATAAAAGGAGAAAGAGGCCAGGCACTCACTGAGTATATGTTTGTAAGCCTCTCATTACTTGTAGGATTTCTTGTAGTATGGCAGTTTGTAGGAGGAAGATTTATTAGAGCATTCCAATTCTATATCGACGTTTTTTACACAATAATGAACCTCCCCATACCTTAGATCAGATGTTACTTAATGGTTATCCACTATGAGCAAAAACACCCAAAAATTTTAGTAACGGACTATTTGTTGGTTCGGAGAAAGGTTATTAAAAAGCAAAAGCCTCAAGTTAGTTGTTACTTATTTAACTTATTGTACATATTTTAACCCTATCTGTCTTTCCTTTATACAAGTATTAAGTAGGGGAATTTTCTCGAGGGGACCGAACCAAAGAAAATCTCTAATTTAAGTCAATTCTTTAAGAATTTGAGTAACTTGAGAAGTTGGTCATTATCTATAAAGTGGAATTCTTCCAAGGTCAAGTTTTCCCATGCTTTTTACACATATATAAAGCATTATAAAAAAATCAATGGATTAAACTTGACTAATAATTAAATTAAGGTTAGGCTTTCTAAACTAGTGGAGGTTTGAAAAATCCCGTCAATTTAGTACAAGGAGGTTTTTTGTATGAACGGATTTAGAAAAGTAATTCAGTTGTGTCTTTTGTTCATCTTTCTGATCTCTATCTTTTCTGCCTGTGCTGGTCCCAGGTTAATAGTTGGATCAACTGGGAGGCAAGGGGCAGTGAAATTTATATGGGATGATAAAGATGAACAGGGAATTATTAAATGTGATGTAGGGGCTGCCGGGGCTCTCTCAAACTGCCGTAACATCAAAGTAGAACTAAAAGAATAAAAAAGGAGGCACCAATATGAAAAGAGTAATTACTTTACTAATAACACTGGGACTAATATACTCCATACTAACTATAACTGGCTGCACAAGTAGAAGAATAATTGGGGCCGACGATCACCTAACAAGACCTATTATGAATTTTGAGACCTTCAAGACAACTCACTACTTATTATTCCCGGGCTCTGCCGTACATGAATTCTGGACATGTGAAGAGAGGGGCGATGTAATCTCTTGTGAGAGGGCCTGCGATGGCAATACAGATGTAAGTTGTCCCACAGGTTTAATGAACCTAACAACCAATGTAAGATAAGGAGGATACTGGTATGAATCGCACATTGATTGTTACCATCCTTATTATAATATCTTTGTTTGCTGTCTCTTGTGCACCTAAGAAGGTCTTGATAGCAAATGAGTTTATGGGTGAAAACAAGACTGCTAAACTCTTAATGCTACCCAGGACCGACACTGTTAGTTCGGGCAAAGAAAATGTAAGACTTTTCAATTACTACTTACGAATCTGTAATCTAACTCCAGACAATAAGGAAGAAAATTGCAAAGACACACTGATTTTAGAAAATGTCAATCCTCGTTCTTTATACTAAGGAAGGAGCTTTATCATGAAAAACAAGATCATATTCATATTTGCGATATCGCTTTTAGTAGTATTTATTTCAGCATGCGGCACTACAGTCAGGAGTATCACCCATACCAGATGGGAAAAGGACTATGTATACTTTACATATTGGGAAGGTGAATGTAGGTTAATTCTGGGGTGTAACAAGGGGAAGTCAGTAATCAAGAGATGCAACTACAACGAGGATAACACAGCTACATGTGTTGAAGAGACAGCGGCATTAGAGGTACTTAATCCACACCTTAAATAATATTACAGCAAAAGCTAAAAAGACTTAATCCTTTTTGCTTTTTGCCAATAAAATTCGAGTTCTTCAATGCTAAGATTTCGTATATCTTTCTTATCCGTTTTTATAAGCTGATTCATCTTATCAAACCGACCTATAAACTTTTTATTTGTGTTCATAAGGGCTATCTCCGGATTTATATTTAAGTGCCTCGCTATGTTAGCTATTACAAATAGGACGTCTCCTATCTCTGATTCTATAGCATCCTTATTTCTTCTCTTCTTTTTCAACTCCAACTTTAATTCATTTATCTCCTCTTCAAGTTTTTCAAATATCTGTTCAACGTTCTCCCAATCAAAATTAAACGATTTAGACCTTACACCCAACTTGTATGCAATGAGTAGCGATGATAAAAAAGGGAATAATCCATAACCTATGGATTCAGTATTCTTCTCTTCTCTCTTTATATTTTCCCATTCTTTAACCACTTCTGTTGGAGTCATATCTTTCTTATTCATAAAGACGTGTGGATGTCTCTTAATTAGCTTATCTGTAATCCTTGTAATGGCCTTTTTGAGAGAGTCTTTTCTTTTGGTCAGTTTTGAAATAAAAACTATGTGATAGAGTATATCACCTATCTCTTCTTCTATGTCATTTATGTCTTCTCTTTCAAGTGCATCAATGAGCTCCAGTACCTCTTCAAAAACAAATCCTCTAAGCGATTTTAAATCTTGACTTTTATCCCACTTACAACCATCTTTTGAAAGTAATCTATTAACAACACTTACAAGTCTGCTAAAATCATCTTTTATCATACTAAGGATTAATCTTCCTCTCTGAGTCCCAATTCCTTCATTTTTAGTTGAAGAGATTTTCGACTAATTCCAAGCAACTCGGCTGCCCTCGTAACATTTCCATTCGTCTCTTTTAGCGCCTTTAAAATCAACTCTTTTTCTATGTCTGAGGTGGCTCTCTTTACAATCTCCTTAAAATCGATCCCACCAGATAGAGAAACAACTTGCTGTTTAGGCACCTGCCTTAGCTTTATCTCATCCGGGATATCAGTAATATCAAGGATACTCTTCGAAGAAAGGATTACCATCCGTTCAATTAGATTTTCAAGCTCTCTAACATTTCCTGGCCATGAGTAGTTTACTAAGTATTCAAGGGCGGCCTCTGAGATACCAGTTACCTCCTTGCGATTTTTCTTAGCAAACTTCTTAATAAAGTAATTTACAAAGTCACTAACATCTTCCCTATGTTCTCTCAAAGGTGGAACTTCTATGGGAACAACATTTATTCTATAATATAAATCAGACCTAAAATTTCCTTTTTCTACCTCGAGTGCAAGATTCTTATTAGTTGCAGAGATAACTCTAACATTTACATTTACACTCTTAACGCCTCCTACCCTCCATATCTGATGCTCCTGTAACACTCTTAATAATTTTGCCTGCATGTCGAAAGGGAGCTCACTTACCTCGTCCAAGAGTATTGTTCCACCATCTGCCAGCTCAAATCTCCCGGGCTTTTGTGAATAGGCACCTGTAAATGCACCTTTTTCATATCCGAAAAATTCACTCTCCATGAGTTCTCTCGGAATGGCAGCACAGTTTACTTTGATAAATGGACCTTTTGCTCTATTGCTCTTTAGGTGGATGATTCTAGCAACGAGCTCTTTTCCTGTTCCAGACTCACCAGTTATTAATACGGTGGAATCAGAAGGGGCGATCTTCTCAATGAGCGAGTAAATCTCTTGCATTCTCTGAGAATGACCTATGACATGAATAGGCTCATCTGTCTCAAAATCAATCTTAACATCAGACCGCCTGTACTCAAATGTATTCACAGCCTTCTTCACCACCTGGATCAACTCATTCTTGTCAAATGGCTTAGTAAGGTAGTCAAATGCCCCAATCTTAATTGCCTCAACCGCATTATTTATGGTCCCATGGGCAGTCAAAATAATAACGGGGATATCTGAATTGAATCTCATTACATTCCTTAATAGTTCAATCCCATCCATCTTCGGCATCTTCAAATCAGTAATCACGACCGAGATATCTTCTTCATAAAGCTTCTTCATTGCACTCTCACCACTCTCAACCGCGTATGTCTCATAACCCTCTTTCTTAAGGAAAGCCGACAATACCTTAAGTATGTTTACTTCATCATCGACGATAAGTATTTTGTATCTCTGTGTCTTCTCTACCATATTTTACAAAAGATTCAAAGAACCCATTCTATATCCCTCTATATCCAGAGTAATGTACTTATAACCATACATCTTTAACCTTTTAGCTATTCTGTCTCTATTTAGCAAGATCTTTTTCATGTCTGATTCTGATGTCTCAATTCGAGCAATGTAATCATGATGTCTAAGTCTCAAAACACCTATCCCCAAAGATTTAATGTATCTTTCAATCTCCGCTATACTTCTTACTAACTCCTTACTAATGTAAACACCATAAGGGATACGAGATGCCAAACAGGCATTTGGAGGTCTATCTGCTCCATCTATTCCAAGTCTTTTAGAATATCTTACAATCTCCTCTTTAGTCATTTTAGCAAGCTCGAGTGGCGATATAACCCCAAATCTCTTTCTTGCAAGGGATCCTGGCCTAAAGTCATCTCTATCAGAATAGTTTGAGCCATCAAATATCACATCCAAGCCATACCTCACTTTCAAATCATTTATCTTAGAAAATAACTCAGTTTTACAATAAAAACACCTCTCTCTGGTATTTTGTAAAAATCTTTTATCTCCAAACTCATTTGTCCTTATTGTCTTAAATTTTATTTTATGTTTATTCGCAAATGAACGAGCAAATCTTAACTCCTCATCAGTGTAAGTGTCAGAAACGGCAGTAAATGCCACTACGTCTTTATTTGCAACTACTTTTATGACATACAATAAAAAGGTTGAGTCTACTCCGCCAGAGTATGCAAGTGCAATCCTGTCGTAATTTGAGATTATGTCTAAAAGCCTTCTTAATTTTATCATCTATCTATGCCTAACTGATACTTAACCACATCTTCTGGATAATCTGTGTAAAATCTTATTTCCTCTCTGTTTTGACCATTCTTTGAGATAAAATAGACGGGATCTTTTGGTAACTTATTGTTGAATCGTTTAAGGGACGTTACTGCAAACAACAAATTCTCTTCAGACCTTTCACCAAATATCAAGGCTATAGGACCCGGAAATTCACTTTCTACAACATAGTTTTCGCCTCTATTTAGTACCATTAGACGAGAGTTTTCGTATTCATCTCTTCCAACTATTATTTTTGCCCCATTGGGTAACCTAAAGTGTCTACCTATTTTTAGCAATTCCATTTGCCTTACGTAGTCCTCATCATCTTTATGATGTATAAAGTAGTCCCTGAGTTTCTCTGCAAATCGTTTATCAGTCAGTAAACAACCACCAGCAGGACATGGATAATCAGTAATATTATATTTTGCTGCAAGCTCTATTTGAACACTTCTCCCTCTACCGTCAATACTGAGTAATCTTGATCTATCAACTATACCCTCCTTCTCAAAGACAGTGGGCTCAAAATGGATGGCCGAGAGGGGACGAATTATCTTCCCAGATAGTCCGGACTCTCTTTCTATCTTCAGTATTGCCTCTCTTCTCTGACTCATTGGTCTCTGACCCAATACTTCACCGGTTACAATGAATGAGGCACCTTCCTCCTCCATAATCTCCTTGGCCTTTCTCAACATAAATATCCTACAATCAATACAAGGGTTCATAGCTGACCCGTAGCCGTACTTTGGATTTCTTATCACTGATAAATATTCTTTCCCCTTAGGTACAATCCTAATCTTTATCCCGAGGTGTTGGGAAATCCTCAGTGCCTCATTTTTACATCCAAGCTCCTTTCTACGCTTAGAGGTACAAGTACAAAACGGGCTAGTAAAGTTGACAGCCACTACCTCAATACCCATATCCAGAATTATCCTTGTGGCGAGTGTGGAATCCAGACCGCCCGAGACCAAAGAGATCGCCTTTATTCTACTTCTATCCATTGCTACTCTTCATATCTTGAAGACTATCTCAGCTCTTCTAAATGCCCAGCACATATATGCCACAGAGATAAAAAACGATGCTGGGACTCTGTGTCGTTTACCTATCTTTACCCCCAAAATAGTCGTCTTACCACCAAACCCCATAGGACCGATACCAAGCTCATTTACTCTATTATAGATTTCAGCCTCCATATTCCTTAGTGTCTCATCCGGGTTTTTATCATCCAATCGCCTAAACAACTGCTCCTTGGCACACATAAATGACGTCATTCTATCACCACCAATACCTACTGCTAAGATACCCGGAGAACATCCAAAGCCCTGAGCCCTGAAGGCTGCATCAATAATACATTTTTTAATGCCCTCGACGTCCCTACCAGCCATAAGCTCTGAGTTTGGCAGGGAATATTGAATACTAACATTTTCACTTCCACCACCTTTCAAAATCAACCTTGCACGGATTTCATCTCTATCCCATTCATCAAAGTGGATATACGGACTTCCTATGCCAATATTGTCTCCTGAATTCTTATTGGTAATAGGATCAACCGCATTTGGTCGCAAAATCCCCGATCTGGTAGCCTCTCTTACAGCCCTACATATTTCTTCTGATATGAATGATTGTCCAATCTCTTTAGGCTTATCAACATAGAATATCAATGTACCCGTGTCTTGACATATTGGTAATCTTCTCTCTCTAGCTAGTTTTACATTCTCAAGGATTATCTCAAGAACTCTCTTTGCCCTACTACCACCCTCCTCACTATCAATAGCCCTCCTGATCGCCTCTGATACATCCTCAGGCAGAACCGTCGATGCCTGTTCAATAAGACACAATATGTTTTCGAAAATCTCTCTATTTTCCACAATATACCCTCCTTATAGGAGAATAAACTGGTTATTAGATTAGACTAAAAGATAAATAAATCAAGGGAAATTAAAGACAACATAATAGTCAAACGTCTTAGCGCAAGTAATAAAAACAACTGATTCTCATCTATAATTTAACCATCAAGTATGACCTGGATTGAGCAATACTTGGCACTTCGGCCTTAAATAATTTGGCATGGAAATTGATGACACAAAGAAAACCTGGGGCATGAGTCATTACCAAGGAGGTGTAAATGCTCAGAGCCACAACAATAATATTCTTGTTTACATCGGTCATAGGTACGGCTGATACAAATTCCAAAGAACCTGTAGAGCTTGAGAAGTTAATGAAAGCTCTGGATGAATGCATAATGTTTAACCCCGACGATACCAAGAATAAGATTAAGAATTCTAGGATGAAGGTTCTACTCCCTCAACTATACGTTAGCGGTAAACTAGAAGAGAATGACCTTGAAACAAATAAACTTGCAGAAAGCTCGCCTTATCTACTTACAAACTTTAAATCTGGTTGGGTCATAGAGATCCAATTAAAATGGTCTTTGGATGAACTGATCTACTCAAAAGATGAATTAGACATCAAAAGAGAATATCAGAATAGTTTAAATAAATATATCGAGCTGCAAAACAAACTATCTACGACATATTATAAACTCATTGAAATCTCAAGGAGGTTGGAAAAAAGCACCGAGAGTAGAGAGAGGGATTCACTCGAAAAGGAGTATAACTTACTCAATTCAATAATAAATGTGTTAACTTGTCACAGATTCAACACGATAAACAAAAAGGAGGAGAAGTTATGAGACTATTATTATCCCTATCTATTATTACTATTCTCTCCTGTCTATCTACATTAGAAGATGATGACTTTTTTATTAGCGATCTGATTCCTAAATCTGGGGAATTTGAAGATAGACTAACCGTAAGTATAAAATTTTCAAAACCCATTAATAAAGATAGACTATCCATGTCAGACATAGTACTTCAGGACACCCACGACATGGACTCATTTGTAGAGATATCGAGTCTTGATGTAAACCCGGCCGGGGATATGATAACGATATACGCAGAGAATGTAGAGCCTGAAAGGGAGTACAGGATCATTGTAAAAGGAAAAGTCCTATCAGAGGATAATAAACTACTTTTGTATCATTATAATGGAGACTTTATCTCTGATGGTTACTATTCCATCAAGAGAAAGAATGATTCTGAAGTATGTATAGTTATAAACGAGGTCTTGAACTTCCCTTCGGAAAAATTTGATCAGGAATTCATAGAGATATACAACTGCTCTAATGAAGAGGTAGACCTTAGAGGCTACTATATCAAAGTGGATGACAATAAACCGCAGAAACTACTATTCAAAAATAATGCATTTAAACTACCCAAGGCCTCACCCAGAATCATCCTTAGTAATGCTGAAAATTCAACTACCGAACCTATTGTACACGTGGCTGGTAAATTCGGGAAGAACGGTCTCTCTAATACATCCCTAAAACATATCCAGATATTTAACGAAAGAGGTAAAATTCTAGATGAATTCAAACCTTTTGCAAAGACCAAAAAAGGAATATCATTTGAAAGAATTAATCCACATCTAAACATAAACGAAAACAATTGGGGTTATTCTATTAGTGAGAAAGGGTGCACCCCCAATAACCAAAACAGTATCTTTATGAAAGACATCTTTCCTCCAAAGGTAATCAGTACAATAGCTAAGGAGGCTGATTTTAATATTAAAGTTTTTATTCAGTTTGATGAAGATATATTATGTGAGAATCCGAATTGTATCTATCTACTATCAGAAGGCAATGAAAAGATTCATGGCATTTCTAGTAATATTAGTGGAAAAGATATGCTTTTTATACCCTATAGCAGGATCAAATACTCAACCAATTATGAAATTGTAGCTACTCCCTCACTCACAGATGTATACGGAAACTCTTACTCAACCGATTCTAAAATAGGTAGATTTAAAACCCCAAACATACCGCCAATACAACTATACTATCCTTCAACCTATGATATTCCATCAAACATTCGTTATCTTGAATTTATATCAAAAGACTTTGAAATGAACAGAGAGAAGATAATTCTTAAAGGGGGCATTCAAGAGCTAAGTATGATATGCATAAGGTCATCTGAAGATGGAAGATATCTGTGTTCTACAAACGACCACTTAGAGGGTCCTGAGAAGATGTGTCTATTCATTAATCACTATG
This sequence comes from Deltaproteobacteria bacterium, assembly GCA_026416535.1. Classification (GTDB taxonomy): domain Bacteria; phylum Myxococcota; class SpSt-1050; order SpSt-1050; family SpSt-1050; genus SpSt-1050. The sequence goes on along the minus strand of JAOAFA010000008.1, from coordinate 11,950 downwards.
ATACGAACATATGCATAAATTTTTTAGAACCGGAAGAGGTCACTCCTCCTTTATTAACAACTAAGAACTTTCTTCAAATAAAAGATCAGGTATATATAGAGGCCGATTCTTCGGTTCCTTGTGTGTTATTTGTAGACTTTATATACAAAGAAGACCTTGATGAGACATTTTCCTATTCCTCGTATAGTTTTATGCAGCACTTTGAATATAAGACACGGATCCAAGATCCCTACAAACAGTATTTTGTTGAAGTATATTGTGTTGATCTTTTTAACAATTCTTCGGAGAGACTGAGATTCGAGACACACCCTGTCCAAAGCGATGAGCCCTCTATAATTATAAGTGAAGTCCTTCCCAATCCTATTGGTTCTGACAACACTGGTGAGTTCATTGAGATCTTCAACAGTGGAAACAAAAGAATACAGGCTACCCAAATACAGATTGGGGACTGCACGGACACAATAGTTAAGATTACCAAAATGTCAAAAAATTATTTGGATCCAGGTGAACCAGCAGTAATTGTCTCAAACCACTCAACATTTTTCAATGGTGGACAAGAGTGTCTTACGATTTCTGGAGCAGATAAAGTTATTGGAAGAGAGTTAAAAAACAGTTCACCTGAGACTCTATGTTTGTATTACAATGGGCTACTGCTGGACTATTACAATCCTCGAATTACTACAACCAAGGAGGGACAATCAATAAAAAGAGTCAACAAAGATATCTATTTTGAATCTTCAAATTGGACAGTATCAAGCATACCCGGTGGTACTCCTTGTTTCATTCACTGAAAAATATTTAATTAGAACAAAATGAGGTACTAAACCGAGAATCCCTAGTTGACTTCATGATACCAGACTGGCGCCGGCGTAAATCCATCCCAGGTGGCAATCGCCTTTTCAAAGGCCGTGGCAGAATACTCAATCTTGGGGCCATAATTACTTAGATCGCAGTACTCATCATAGCCCCCCTTGAATATCTCTGACCACTTGCCAGCCGGGTCATTTACAATGTATTTACCCCCCCTATATCCAAGAATTACCAATACATGTCCATAACTCGTGAAGTATCCATGAACAATCACAGGTAGCCCTTTAGAAAGTAGATTTTTCACATCCTGCACTGTTCCATTTTCATGGGGGATCAACCTTTTGGGAATACCACTTCTTTTAGCGAGTATATTAAAGACTTCTGCAAGACCTGAAGGACTTTGGGCATAATCTTTGCCAAACTCATTGGTAATGTCATCTGGTTTGCCATTCCACCCATAATACTTTAGTAACATGGCGATAGAGGTATTTTGGCATGTTGAAGAAGGGTATAAAGAATTCTTATACTGACAGAAGTAGGGGACATCTGGTAGATCTTCTAGCACAACAATATGTATTGAAGTTTTAGCAATTAACCTTGCATTATTGCCGGTCCCATCATATCCATTGGCATTGATCACTCTTGACCCAAACTTGGTAAAATTATATTTATAATAAAATCCAGATGCGGGATCATCTGATGAACCAAACAGATAACCATCGGCATCATAGATAACCTTCTTAATATTACTCGTGGCTTTGATCTTAAATTCTACAGGGTTCTTTACCGAACTATCATTAGAGGGCATTAAGAACTCTATTTTGGCGCATTCGTTTTCAGAGCAAAGATTGGGATGAGGACACGGTCTGGGCTCGCTGTAAACCAGACAACCCTTATCATTTCTTATGCATTCTCTATACCTCCCATCTGTTGTACACAGGAGTGCCCCCTCAAATGGACATTCCTCTTTACATATCTTTTCACATTTATAATTTTGATTACAGAACTCATCATTGCTACACACACCACAGAATCCGCCACACCCATTATCCCCACATTCTTTATTAAGACATTGCCAGACACAACTATCAAATAAAGTATCACCCGAAAACGACTCTCCATCGTATATATCAACCAAAATATCATCACCAAGACCTTCATCATGTGAGTCCAGTAAATCTACTCCTAAATAGTCTTCCAACTCTACCCTATCAAACGATGAGTAATCAAAGATATCTATATATCCGAAGGTGTCAAAATCTGCAAGACTGTCACTCTCCTTGGTATCATTCCCCATCTGGTACATGGACTCATAACCACAATTAAAGGTGGATAATGATATTAAGACAACAAAAATTACCCTTCTCATTAATACCTCCACAATAGAAATTTATACAAAAATGATACTTAGTGTCAATACAATTTAGTATATTAGCATAACTGTTGATTGCTATTGCTATTTTAAAATGTAACAAGACATTACTAATTTGAAATCTCATATGCGTGATAACCTTCTTCTTAGAGTTCTTAAATCTCTGAGAAGAAAGCTTTGCAATGAAATCTTAGTTATGAAGCTAAAAAAGATTTCTCATCTCTGTCAAAGTAGACTTGTATAGCCCTGTAGAATTAGAACATGAGCAGACACAGATAGAAAGAGCACTTAATGAATTGGGGATAAGACTAATAAATGCCAATACACCACAGGCGAAGGGAAGGATTGAGAGGAGATTCAGATTTTTTCAGGACAGGTTAATAAAAGAGATGAGACTGTTGGATATAGATAATTATACAGAGGCTAATAAATTTCTTGAGGAAGAATTTCTTCCTTGGTGCAACAGGAGATATACTCAGAAGGTAGAAAGCCTTCATGAGGCTATACGAGGGAATAAAGACCTTGACCTTATCTTTTCAGTAAAAAATGCAAGAAAGGTAAATAAGGAGAATACCGTTAGATTCTGTGGAAGGATTTATCAAATACTTCCATTTAACGGGATAAGTGGTTTCTGTGGGAGGTGGGTAGAGATATGCGAACTTCTGGATGGAAGAATAGAGATTTTATGGGGAGATAAAGAGTTATCATACTTAGAAGGTAGAAGCAAAGAATAATTTGAGGCAGAAACAGAGAGGTGAGAAGAATTTTTAGTATTTAGGGTTGATGAAGTTGGAGAGAAAAAGGGCAAAAGAGGAGTGCAGGCCACCGTTGAATTACCTGAAGAGTGTTAAAAAATGTGACATTTAATTTAATTAAAATTAGTAATATCCTATGACATTTTAAAATAGTAACCACACCTTAGATTTTAAATGTTGAAAACATCCGTAAGATTGAATATAATTATTATATGAAATTCGGTGTAATGAAAAAATCACTTGAGCTTTCTGTTATCCTTTTCTTCTATTTAATTCTTCAAACCTGTTCACAAGACTTCTATGCTGATTTGCCCTGTATAACCAATGATGATTGCCCAAAAGGCTATCATTGCGAAGCCAATGAATCGGGTAAGATGATATGCGTGAAAGGGGAGATTGAACAAACAGCGGGCATTACTATCACTCCTGACGAGATTAATTTTGGCGATGTACAACTCAGAGACAGAAAGACCGAACAACTCACAATCACAAATAAGAGCCCATCAAAAACCAAGATAACTATAGCCCTTGAGTTCACAAATAAATCAGACGAGCTTTCTTTAGAAAAGAAGACTGTTACTATAAATTACAATGATTCTATAAAGGTTGGGGTCTCTTATGCTCCAAAGAAAATCGGACCATTACCTCAAAATCAGCTCAACGTATTTTTATCCACAGAGTCAAAATCTACGAAGGTAAAGAACGTACTTTTGTTTGGAAAAGGGATTGATCCGACGATCTCGGCAGAACCTGATGTCATAGATTTTGGAAAGTTATATCCTGGAAACAAGTCAGAGCCAAAGCCAATCAAAATACTCAACGCTACAGGTGGTGCCCTAAAGATAACAAATATTTATATCAACGAACATACAACCAATGATGCAAGCACTTCTGAGATATCAGAGTTCGATATAAGCGAACTACCGACCTTACCCACACCACTAAACGAGAAAGACGCATTTATCGAAATTAAAGCTCAATTTAAACCTAAAAAGGCAGGTGTAAAATTAGCACACCTTATTGTTGAAAATACCGATATCGATACTCCCAAACTAACAGTTACTCTCAAAGGTGAAGGAGCAAACTGCGATACAAATTACTACGATATAAATGGAAAGCCTGAGGACGGGTGTGAATACTACTGTGCACCAAAGTTAAAAGGCGTAGATGTATGCGATGGAGAGGACAATGATTGTGACGGAGAAACAGATAATGCCCCTCCCGATGAAGCATGTCCACTCAAAGATAAAGGAAAGAAACACGTGGCTACCACTGCTTGTATTGAGAAAAATGGAGATAAAATTTGTATTATTGCCGAATGTGAACCCAACTACTGGGACAATGATGGGGTATACGACAATGGTTGTGAAGCAGAGTGTGTAAAATCTAACGGGGGAATAGAGGCCTGCGATGGAGCAGACAATGACTGCAATGGAAAGACGGATGAATTAAACCCGAATGTAATGTGCAAGCCTGTAATGAATACAAGTGAAGCAAAATGTGAAAAGGGGATGTGTGAGTATGTCTGTAATTATGGATATGGGAATTGCGATGACAACTGGGATACAGGGTGCGAGACAGACGTAAAGAACAACGCTAACCACTGCGGGAAGTGCAAGAATCCCTGTGCTCCACCAAATGCAATCGGTATGTGCTCTGATACTTTATGTAAAATAGTATCCTGCCAAACCGGGTATTATGATATAAATAAAAAGGTCGAAGATGGATGCGAATACCAATGTATACCAGAAGGTCAGGAAAAATGTGATGGTAAAGACAACGATTGCGACGGCAATATAGATAATGGGGATATCCGAATACTCTGTCCAACAGATATTCATACCACGTTCGCCTGCGATAAAGGAGTTTGCAAGATTACATCTTGTAGTCCCAATTGGTATGACCTAGACGGTAATATAAATAACGGTTGTGAGTGCCAAGCCTATGATTCCTACAAAGGGGCAGACAACTGCCTAGGGGCCACAGACCTTGGCACATTCGCAAGTGCTAAGCAGAGTCTTGACATTCAAACAAATCTGCTGCCCCCCGGAAGGGTAGCCTGGTATAAAGCCACATTCAGAGATGATGTCAATGAGGACATCTCACAGGGGAGAGACCTATTCCACATCAACATACGAATCTCGTCAAATCCACAAAATCAGTATAGTCTTGATATCTACGAAGGTGATTGCCAGAGCGGAAAGGTGTATCTAAAGTGTGCTCAGGAGGATTATCACTATTCAACAGATTTTAGGACAGGGTCAGGGACATCAGCCGTTGGTGAAAATCCATGTTATGGCAGTGGGAACGTGCCCAACAAAAATCAGTGCACAGACAGCACAAAGACGATCTATTTCAGAATCTTCAGAGACTCTGGGGTTACCCCAACCTGTGAAAGTGCAAACGTCAGAATAGATTTTACAAGATAATGCCTTTTTCTTCTACTACTATGCCCTCTTGTTCCAGAGAGACAACATACAAACAAATCCCAAGAAGGCAAATACAACGAGTGTAACTATCCACCCGCTATAACCGAATGACTCTATTATCCTTCCCATAAAAATTCCCGCAACAAGCCCCGCACCAATATACTGCCAGCAGTCGATAAGGCCTGATGCAAAACCTGCCGCCTTTCTACCTCCAAAGTCCATGGCGGCAGCTCCACCGAGAAGCGAGTGAGGGCCATTTATAAAAAACTGCATCAATACAATAAGTATAGGGCTCAAGAGCTCACCAGAAAAAAGTGCAAATATTATCAACATTACGAACTGTCCCAAATACATAAGGGCAGCCGCTGGGGCACGCCTAGAGCCAAACAACTTATCTGAAGAAAGACCTGCGGCAAAAGAACCAAGGACCGCAGCAATAGGAAGTCCAAAGGCTGTTAACATATAGCCAAAAGAGTCAGTTGAGATCTGGTGAACCTCCTTTAAATACCTTATATACCACTGGTCAACACCATGCCTTACCACCCCTGTACAAAAATATGCAAAGCTTATGATCCAAAGGGGTTTGCTTTTGAGAACCTTTTTTAGAACCATAAATACGTCAACAGATTTAACCTCTTCACATTCGTTCTTGTCAGAGGAAATACAATTATAACCACACTCCTCAGGAGTATCCCTCACCTTTAAATATGCCAAAATTGCAAACAAAAAAGTTATCATCGACGGTATAAAAAATAGGTACTCCCAGCTAAATCTCACAATAAGAATACCTCCGAGAAGCATGATAGCCCATCTTCCAAACTGTATCATTAAACCGAATATCCCTGTAAAAGTACCCCTCTCTGAGATTCTGAACCAGCTAGCATTTACTTTTACAACGGATGGGGCACCAAATGCCTGAAAGTATCCATTGAGCCCCCATATCAGCATAAAATATGTAAGAGAATTGAAATAACCCCCCAAACCCATTAGAATATTTAAGACTATTGTGCCTACTGCACCTGTCAATATCGCCTTTCTCCCCCCAATTTTATCTGCTATAAGTCCATTTAGTAATTGTCCAAAGGCATATGCCCACATAGTCGCAGCTATAATCCAACCCATCTCCTCTCGTGAAAATCCAAACCTCTCCGATATTGTCTTATTTGCAATTGGAAAATTGTAGCGACACATATAATAACTGGCGTACATCAGACCCAAAAATACCCAATTCTGATTCCTCCTCCTAAGAAAATCCCTTGGCAGTTCTCCCACATGTAAATTATTCATAGGTATTAACCCCTCTCAATAAACCATCTGTGATTAATCTTTATATCACCATGATCGAGTATATCGCTTTTTATCTCAAATGAATATCTCTTCTCATGGAAGTCATAGTGATATAAGTGATCTGGATCAAATATAGCAACAGACACCAAGTATTTCCCATTTAGTAATGGGGGCTTTTCATAAACGATGCTAAACCTCACAGGACCTTCACAAATACCAGTATCAAATCTATCGAAATATGTATTAGGTCCATATATGTACCTACCATCCTCCTTAAAGATGGCTACACCGAAAACAGGTCTCTGTATCCTTGTGTAAAAGTGTGCCTCTACTTCAACCAAAATATCCTCTTCAGTGTCAAATACATACTTTTCAGTCCCCTTTCTATCCAGAATCTTCACACCAGTTATTCTTGCTTTATCAGGAACGGATTGAATCCTTTGGCTATCACCCTTGTTCTCTCTCTTCAATATATAATCCTCATAGTTTCGAACTATCGTGGGAGGGTCTCCCATCTCTCGAATCACTCCACTATCAAGCCAGATGACCTTCGTTGAGAGATTAGCAATCAGATGCATATTATGAGAGACCATAACAAGTGTCTTTTTTTCCTTATTAAGCTCCTTTAATTTATCAATACATTTACGCATAAAATAGTTATCCCCTACGGCAATATGTTCATCTACAATGAAAACATCCTCAACAAGATTAGAACTTATCGAGAAACCAAGCCGCATCAGCATACCCGTAGAATAAGAGCTTATTGGATACTTCAAGAAATCACCGAGTTCAGAAAACTCGGCTATCCTGTCAACAAGATATCTATACTTCTTACCACTATATCCACTTATTACAAGATTCATTTTTATATTATCAATGCCCGTGAAATCTCTTTTAAAACCTGACTGCAGATCTATGAGAGAGGATACAGAGCCATTTACGATAGCGGAGCCCGAGGTAGGAAGTACGGAACCTGCTAATATCTTGAGCAAAAGTGATTTACCTGCACCGTTATCTCCAATAATCCCTAATATACTACCTTTGCTTACATCAAAGGATATATCCCTTAGGGCGTAAAAATCCATATGATATGACTTTTTCTTAAATAATAGGTATTCAATGAGGGCATATTTATAATCGGTATAAAGCTTATACACCTTTGTGAGATTTCGAACAATAATTATATTTTCATTGCTCCCACTCATAATCTATCAGTAAACTTTGGTTGAAGTCTTATATATATAAAATAGCCAGCTACGAATGTTATTAAAGACTGTATAGAAAATGTTATATAAGACAAGTAAGGAATAATATTCCCCTTCATTATGACTTCACGATAAAGATTTACAACATGTGCGGCAGGATTAATAATAAGAAAAATCTCATATTTCTGAGGAAATATCGTTGATGGATAAAACACGGGTGTTAAAAACATCCAAAGAAGCACAAAATTCTGAACAAATGGTTGAATATCTCTTACAAAGACATAGATACTTGAGAATACCCAGGAAAGCCCAAGGGTAAACATTAACTGAGGAACAATAAGAATAAAAATCTGTAATACTGCAATGGTTATGTGATTTTCTACCACAATGAGAATGACAATCAAAATAGTGAGACCTATGAGCATTGTAAGATGATTTGAAAGCACTATGTGTATAGGCAGTATACTAGCCGGGAATTTAGCCCTTTTGACGAGTTCGGAATTATCAACGATGGAAGTAATAGATCTTAATACAGAGTCCTGAATAGAAATCCACGGGAGCATACCACATATTAAATAAAATGCGAAATTCAGTGTTCCGCTACCCTTGTGAAATTCTATCTTAAGGACTGACGAGAAAACAAACGTATATATCAAAATCATTAAGAGAGGATTTATTATCGACCAATAGATCCCCGAAACCGAACCCGTATATCTGCTTTTTAGGTCATTAACAATAAACAGTCGGAGCAATTCTCTTTGATCAAAATAATATTTTATATGCCTGATCATAGGTCCATCAAAGACTAATTATAACCTAATCATTAGAAACAGCAAAAATTTTGTACCGACTTTTAGTTAGTCAGGTTGTAAGCGGGATTTCAGTTTTTACTTCTCTTTTTATGGTAACGAGGGACACGCCTCCTATAATCAAAACACCTCCTATTAAGGTATATATTGTTGGCGACGTCCTCAAAACTAAAGCCGAGATTACAGCGGTAAAAATAGGAATAAGATTAATGAATAGAGATGCAACTGAGCTCTCTATTTTAGATAAACCCTTTGCATACAGAAGATACGCAAAGAATGTAGGGAAGAGACCTAGATATATTAGTGCCCATACAGAGCGAATGCCCCAGTTAAAAGTATAATGCGGATGATTCTCGTATATTGCTAGAGGCAAATAAAATATTATCGTAAAAAACACTTGGAAAGATGCCAAAGTAAACGAGTTATACTTCCTTGCCAACCGAGAAAGCAACACAGTAAATGAAGATGCTGTAATCGTGGCAAGAAAGATTAATATTATCCCTTTTATTGTAGACGGATGATTATCAGTTGTATTCCCATAATTCTCGAACATCGACACTATTGACACACCCAAGACTGATAAAACTATACCTACGACCTTTTGAATAGTGATACTCTCCATCCTTAAGACATACGCTATCAACAAGACAAATACAGGGATCAAGGCTATAATAAGAGATGCTATAGTAGGATCAGTCTCTTTTATACCATATGTCTCAAATAGAAAGTACAAGCCTGGCTCAAATATACAGAGTAAAATAAGCCATCTCAGGTCTTCACTTTCAATCTTTTGCATTTTTATAAACCTGAGTGCTAATACAACTATCACCCCTCCTATTACGTACCTCAAAAAGACAAGTGTCAAAGGACCTATGTCTTCAAGAGCAACCTTGGTCCCAACAAATGAACCTCCCCACATCAGCGCAGCAATAGTCATATATAAATAATATCGAACCATAGCACTCCTCCTGTTAACATCTACAAAAGCTTTTTTCAATCTAATATTTTGCCTAAAAAGTTAAGTTTAAGAAGGCAGGGGATATCTCAAGGTGGCCTTGATACAAAGCCCTTCAAAACAGGTTTTATAATCCTTCGAAAATGACCAGTCTCCCTCTCCCCATATGGAAGGATTTAAATTAAGACAATCTGTGTCTCTCAACTAAAACCTATAACCTCGGGGAACGACCACTACACCATTCTCTGATACATAAAATCTTTTTCTGTCCTCATCTATGTTATATCCTATGACTGTCTTTTCTGGAATATATACCTCCTTATCTATTATCGTCCTCCTAATCTTACAATGCCTCCCAATAACAACACTATCAAATATTACAGATTCGGAAATCTCTGAGTATGAATTAACCCTCACACATGGGGATAATATAGATCTCTTTACGACACTTCCCGAGATTATACATCCCTCTGATATAAGAGAATCGAGTGCATACCCAGCCCTTCCTGAGTTAAAGTCTGCAAATACAAATTTAGCAGGTGGCATGTTCAATGATATTGCCTTTATAGGCCATTGAGCATTGTACAAAGAGAAAGGCGGAGAAACATCTACCATCTCCATAGAAGTATTAAAATAACCATCTATTGTGCCAACATCTCTAAAATACCCCCTTTCACTTTCATCCATGCCTGGGACAGTATTAGTATTAAAATCATAGGCATAAACCTTATGTGTCTTAACAAGTTTCGGGATTATATCCCTTGACAGATCATGAGTACTCTTGTCATCATGACTATCCTCAATAACGGCATTAATGAGAACCTCTTTTTTAAAAATAAAATTCCCCATGGAGGCAACGGGGTTAGAAAAATAGATCATATCCTTGCTCACTGGCTTCTCAACATAGTGAATTACCCTTCCATTCTCATCAGTTGACAGAATACCGTATCTCTTATACTCATTCTCAGGGAAAGTAGTCGTTGAAATTGTCAGATCTGCATCCTTCTCTAAATGATATCTAAACATCTGGGAAATATCCATTCTATAAATATGATCTGCCCCAAAAACTAGAATGTGTTCTGGCCTGTCTGCCTCTATTATGTCTATATTCTGAAATATTGCGTCTGCAGAACCCTTAAACCACTCCTTAGTAACCCGCATCTGTGCCGGCACAACATCAATATAGTGATCCAAGACGTTGCTCAACCTCCATGTCCTAAATATGTGTTGTATAAGTGAGTCAGCCTTATACTGAGTAATAACCTTTATCCAGAGAAACCCGGAATTAACAAGGTTTGAGAGAACAAAGTCTATAAGTCTGTATCTTCCCGCAAATGGAACTGCCGGTTTTGCCCTCGTCATCGTGAGAGGATAAAGTCTCCTTCCTTCTCCACCTGCAAGAACAATTGAAAGGGTACGTTTCATATCTTCAGAAATTTTATATATTTTAGAATGATTGTCAACAACAGTCCGTTAGAAAATAAATCCACAAATTGAACCTTTTTAATAATTTTCACCTCATCAACCCCTCCATCCAACAGCAATAAACCTCTTCTCCCTTAAGAATCTTTTTATACCTCTCATCCTCCAAAATCCCTTCACAACCACCTGTCTATATCCTTACTCCCCACACAGAAAAACTCAGAATAAACTATCACCGAGCAAAATAAAAAAAATAGAAAAATACCAAACTCCATTTTTTCATATAAACTTCAACTCTTTCTCTTACATTCTTTACATTTACATATCACTACAATATCACTATTCAGGTCCACTCCTCCAGCATTCTTACGACAAAACTCACAATAACCTCCTTACTGACAAGGCACTATAATATCTTTGTAAACAATGGCAATATTATTTGTGCATAAAAGAGAGATGTCAGGTAAAAACATAAGAATCAAAGAAAATGATGAAAGAATAAAAAATTAAATCAAAGTAGATCAAGATTAAAAGAGATACTTAATGAAATACCAAACATAGAGTCCCATTTGGTCTCTGATAATTTTAGTGTATTAAGTCAAGTAATTTACATCCTTTTCCCAGAGTGAGATCTTAAGAGGAAGGGGAAGAATGAAGATGCTTAAGGTTTTTGTGCAGTAGTTAGAGGTATAAGGAGGATGAACGATTTTGAGAAGGCGCTATTAAATCTGAGGAGTTTGACAAATACAAAACAAAAAATTTTAATTGACACAAGTTAAAAAATTTAATATTAATCAAAGTGTCACTATTACTTCCGCTCTTTGACAACTGAATATGAGAGGAGAGCATTTTTAACAACAGACCATAAGAACAAATATTTTTGGGTCAATAGTCTATAAATTTTGG
>JAOAFA010000003.1 GCA_026416535.1 Deltaproteobacteria bacterium | reverse complement strand
TAATAATATATAACTAACCTGCAAAAATTCTGTACGCTTTTTTATTTTTGAATTTTTTCTGAATATTATCTTCTGAGGAACGGGTCCAGGTGGTCATTGGGATCTCTCTGGTTCGAGTCGGCCGTGTTTATGAGAACTACGGGAATTGTTATAAGTAACGCGGCAGCACCCACAATAGTCATCCAAAACCACCAATGTCGATATAACGGCTTAGGTGTCTCAGTCTTTCCCACCTTTTTCTCCATTGAAGACGGTAAATACTCCTCTGAGGTAAGATGTGACATAGCTGGAGTAATTATCCTCTTCCCCCCTATTTCCAAATACACGGACGTAATAAAGTTATCTATCTCTTTTGGGGAGTCAGATAGCGGTTTATTTAGTTGTACGGAGTGTAGGTTTATCTTATTCTTACCAATATTGTCGTAGAGAATTCCGACAAGTAGTGGCTTTGCCCTTGAGCCAGTTACATACACTATAATAACTTGATCTATATCTGACAAAAAGGAGAGAACAGGTGGATAATCATCTGAATTAATTAACTGCTTGGTAGATGTCTGAATCTTATCAAGAAGACTCAAATTATCTGTCGCATTGAGTGTCTCAAATACCTCCTTTACAATTTTATCCTGCGTGACCTGAAAACTACCAAAAGAAGGACGATACCCGGCAGCAAGTACATAGTAATAATGATTACCACATATAAGACCTGTCTTATCAATAGGGGAAAAACCTACAAATTCTCCATTGAGATAGATCTGTGCATTCTCTGGCTCAGTAACAAACTTAACCACGCACTTTGATGTATTGAGAATCTCTCTTGAAACTTTATTGTATACTTCTATGATCTGGGGTGGGAATAGAGAAGCATCAGGCTTATATTTTGGGTCAGCCGTAACTATCTGTCTGAAATAGTTATAGGCTAGATCAATCTTGTTTGAAAGCACTGCAATGGCCCCAAGGTAAGTTAGTGCCTCAATATAGAGGTTCTGCTTATTGACAAATATGTTATTTTTCTCAAACAACTGAACAGCCCTTGCAAAGGATGAATGCGAGTTTTCAAAATCCATATTTTCATAGTGCAGTCTGCCCTCCTGAACATGCCTAAGCGCCCTTCTAAAATCAGAAAAGAATGCCTGAAACCCCTTTTTATCTAATAAAATCTCAAGGGGAATGTATTCAAACCCTTTATATGAGAGCAGGTTTTTCTGTGCTACTCTGATAAATGTCATTATGTCTGCTTCATTTCTCTCTATCTCTGGAAAATATATAAGAGAGACAGTTGTCTTGATATTAGTCTTCGCTTTCAAACCTGGGGTCAGGAGTAACACCAATAAAACTATGCATATAGACACTTTTGAATAGCACATACCTAATCTTAAAATTTGAAATTTATAATCCCCTCCCTGGTTGCTGTATCACTCGATGGCCATAAAAGTAGGGTGGAGCCTGTTATAAGCACAACCGCCCCACCCACTGCCGAATAGAACCACCACTGCTTATAAAACTTCTTCTTCTCTTTATCCTCTTTTGCAACACACTTGCCATCCTTACCACATATAAACCCGTTTCTACAATCTGCATCCATCCTACACTCTGGGATCTCCCTCTCCACGGGTTTTATTGGACTTTGTAATGATGACACAGGTTGGATATCCTTTGACAAAGCCTTCCCAGAGAGAAACTCTAAAACAAATGGTGTAAGTTCAGACTCAGGATCCTTAATGGGATATGAAAACCTTTTTATAGTATTATAAAGTCTAGACTTTGATGCAATGTCAAATAGATAAGCCTCTACCACAATCTCTGTTCCGTCTCTTCTAACAATATTGGCGAATATAATCTCTGCACCTGTAATAGCAGCTAGTGATTTTATACTCTCTCCAATTGGGTCAAGACCTACGTCTGTTTGTAGGAGGGCAAGAATCTGTGAATAATCTGCATATCTCTTCGTCGGGATCAACTGTGCCTGAAACATCTCTTCATCGTTCGCCTTTACATCAACCCTACCTCCATCGTTCAAATAGCCATCTTTCTCGATACTGACAAAGTGATTACCGGCTATTACCTCCTTCCTTGATATCGGCGAGATTCCTGCAAAGACACCATTAATAAAAACCTCTGCCCCCTGTGGAATCGTAGAAACACTAAGATACCCCTTCTTCGCTGCCGATATATCCAATCTTACCTTTTCGAATACATCTACTACATTTGGAGGGAATAGGTCCTTATTTATTGTGGTCTCAGGATTGAAGATTAGAGCGCTTCTAAACATGTTTCTTCCCATCTTCTCATCACCATTTAATACATAGATAGCACCCATCATCTTCAATGTCTCAAGATATTCTGCGCCACTCCCAATATAAGCTGGACACTTCCAGAAATTATTAAGAGCCTTACTCATACTCTTCTCTGCTGCCTCAAGGTCCATATTTTCAAACTGCTTTTTCCCAGTAGTATAATACGTATTTGCCTCCGCGCATAACTTTTTATTTGGAGTTATATTTCCATTTTCTAATGCCAGCTCAGCCTCAATAAGTTGATAATCCTTTGAAGACTGTAAGATGCGCTTTGCGTGGTAATGATATATACTCGCCGCCTTGATAGAGAAGCTATCAGTGGACGTAGTTACTACAAATATCCTCTTCTTTATGTGCCCACCTGTCTGTGCAAACAATGTTGTGGTTAACAAGATACATAACAAAAAAACTACTTTTTTCATATTCAATATCCTCACATCATTAAAATGATATAATCAGCGCTCCACTTTTGTCTTCTTTCTCCTCCCCCCCATTAAGCAGAATATAACCAAGTGTGGTAGCACCTACAAGGGTTGCACCCACTATACCTAAAAACCACCAGGATGTATAAAACTTCTTATGTGATATCTTGTCAATAGGTTTTTGGGCTTTAATATTTTCATGGAGAATCTTGTTACAAAGTTCTTCTACCTTTGCCTTCAATATCTTCTTTCTCGAATCATCTTTCGATATTGTAACTGATGTATCACCATAAGCAACAAGTTTATCATTGTAGTATGTATAACCAGTTAAAGAGAAATTCTCAACCTTCCCAGACACAAACACAACAACAACAATGGCGGAATTTGTGTCTTTGCGGTATTTTTTGAGAACTGGCAAGAGTTCGCCTGAGATATCTGCCTCTCTTATCTTAGATATCTCTTCGTACCTCTCAGAAATCTCCTTGAAATCGACTAACTCCGGGCTCACAATCTCTACAAGTGATGGCTGGACTACTACCTTCCTTACGTAAGGTAGGTATCCCCTCTTCTTAATACCCACAATATGCTCACCTACAAATACATCCTCAACCTTAAACACTCCGGCCCCCAAAAAAGAGCCATCCAAAAATACCTGAGCATCCTCTGGCTTCGGTATTATCTGCAATGTCCCTCTCCTAAGATTCTTTATCTCGGCCTTCGCTTGCTCAAACGTTTCAATGATATCAGGTGGAAAATAACTTGCATCCGGAACATATTTACTACTATACATCAAAAGTTTTATAAATGTCTCTTTAGCAGATGTTATCTCCCCCTTTAAGTGATATATATTCCCTAAATACATCAGTGCGTGTTGGTAATCTTTTGACTTCTCAAAGGCGGCAGAGCCTTTTTCCAAATTGTTAATAATCTTCTGAAACACAAAGAAGCACTGATCAATCTTAAATTCTTCATATAGTTTTTTACCTTCAATCAAGGAGCTTGCAGCCTCTTGATTCTGCCTATACATCTCATCTTCAAAAACAGCAAGTTCACGATTCGAGACCTCAGCAGGAACATACAATCTCTTTTCAATATACTTTTTAACAAAATACTCCGACTCCTGGGCAATAGCCGAAAGCCTTTTGTCCTCTGTGATCACAAAATAAGCAACCCTATCTGAGGAATAGCAAATTTCACAGACAAGAATGACTATAAAGGTATAAAACGATGTCCTCATTTTAATCTTCACACTTATGTCTTATTGGTTCATATATCTTGTAGAATTCAATTCCCTCTTCTTCCATCTTCTTCTTCTCTAATTTTAATCTTGAGTTTTCATCTTCTATTATTTTTATATTTTCCTCTTTAACATCCTTGTCTATTTCATTGTCAGACATTTCTTTTAGTTTTTCTAAGTTCTTTTCATTCATTTTTATCTTTGCCTCTATCTCCCCAATTTTCTTTTGTATCTCCAGATATCTTGGCTTTAATTCTAAGTATCTTTTGTAGACATCTTCTTCTGGGCACCTGATATAATCATGGGTATCATCTTTGGGAGGTACCTGTTTTATCTTTGTTTCTTGAGACTTCTTCGTTTTATCCTTAGTTTGTGCATAGGACGCAGAGCCAAACAGTAGCACGATAAGAAAAAAGCCAACCCATAAGTTTTTCATTTTCCCCTCCTAAAAGCACTATTCTTCAAACTCGGTCTCAAGAGTCTTCTCTGGCATACCCTCCTTTATCCAATTTTTCCATCTTTCAATAGCCTTCTTGTTCTTCTCCTTATTATCAGATTCAGGATCAAAACCCATATCAGTCTTAGTTCTATTTCTAAGTTGGGTTATGGCATTTGTATAAACGTCTTTAGATGGATCCTCAAGAGCCTTAACGAGTTCTTGCATAAGCTCCTTATCCCTACTATATCCTTTAGCCTTGACATCAAATATTCTACAAAAGGCCATAATAGCCCGCTTTTTGATCTCTGGATTCTTACTTGAGAGCAAAGGTTTTACAATACCTTTCAATCCCTCAATGTTATAGTCATTAGATCTCAAGTATATCTCCCCCAGACCAATATATTTACCAATCTCCGAAGAGGCTATTAGCTTCTTTAGCAATTCCGTCTTCTTCGCCTTGTTTTCCGATTTGTCAATCTCGATCAAAAGACTAATAGAGGATTTATAACCCTTGAATTCACTTGGATTAAATGGCAACTTACCTTTTTCTTGTCCATATAGGACACCTATGTCATCATGAATCTCACCGATGAAAAGAATAACCTTTTCCTTTACCTTAAATAGATTATTATTACCTTCGTTAAATATGTCTCCACCTAGCCTTTTAATATTTTTAACACTTTTATCACCCTTTATAACCTCACCAACCTTAATCATTACCCCTCCCTCAATTATTTTGGTAATCTCAGCAGTAATAATTGCATCCGAATTCCTTATTCGGTCCTCAATACCTTCAAAGCTACTCCCAAAAACCGATCTCACACAGAAAATTATTATCACTGTCATTAGTAGTGCTCTCTTTAGCATACCTTTACACCTCCTAAGCTGAATTCATATAACATATAAATGCTCCATAGTAAATACAAATAAACAAAAGGGGTAAGTCTCTGCACAATCTTTCAATCTTTAAGTCTTTTTTACATTAACTAATTCCTTCCTTTCAATCCTATTTCCTTTATCTGAGATAGACCGCAAAGAAAGTGGACTACATCCCTAACATACTTAATTACATACTCAACAGGTAAATTATTTACTACCTACTCGAATCACCCTAATTTTTATAATTACCCTAGGACTTCTTTACGAATCTGAGTCTAGCACAAACAAAAGGTTCAAAATTGGGACCAAAAATTGAAACAACCTATTTTTTAGTTCAAGGGGGATATTTGATTCAAAAATGGGAAGAGATGAACTGTGACAATTCCTTAATTAGAGTCCTAAACAAGATTAGTCCCAAATTTTACTTGATTTTATGATAGAATAAATCTACATTAGCACCCACCTAATTTTGACTTTAATAGGAGATTGGTCGATGGATAACTACTATGCACTTGTTATGGCTGGTGGTTCAGGGACACGATTCTGGCCGCTCAGTAGAAAGAAACTACCAAAACAATTCCTAAGACTCGACAGCAGAACTGACTCTCTTATTAAACTTACCCACAAAAGATTGAGGAGAATGTTTGAGCCTACAAATATATTTTATGTAGCCAACCCTGATTATGCCCCACTTATTATAAATGAGATACCCGAAATATCCGAATCAAATATAATACTCGAACCTATGCCAAAAAACACTGCACCTGCCATAGGACTTTCAGCAGCAGTAATATCCAAACACGATGAAAATGCCGTCCTTGCTGTTCTTCCTTCAGACCACTATATAAAAAACGAAGAATTATTTGTTCAAGTCCTCAAGGTTGCGTATCATGTTGCTCTTGATGGCAATATCATTACCATAGGTATAACTCCTGATAGACCGGAGACAGGGTTTGGCTATATTAAAAAAGGAGCGCTTATTTCAAACATAGAAGGAATCGACATTCATGGTGTTGAGGCATTTATTGAAAAACCTAATAGACAAAAGGCTATTGAATATTTGTCTACTGGAAGGTATCTTTGGAATGCTGGTATCTTCATCTTCACAGCAAAAAAGATTCTTCAAGAAATGGACAGGCTCATGCCTAATACGCTGGAGGTAATATTAAAGGTCAGAGATATTCTCACCAAAGAACCAGAAAAGGCTAGGGAGATGTTCTCAGAAATCCAATCAATATCTATTGACTATGGTATAATGGAGAAAGTCTCAGGGATTAGAGTCATTCCTGCTGATATTAAATGGAGTGATGTCGGTTCCTGGGGCGCTGTTAGAGATATCCTATCAAAAGATAGCTATGGTAACGTTAATATTGGAGAAAATATCCTCATAGATTGTCAAGATTGTATAGTAAGATCTGAGAATAAGACTGTAGCCATTATCGGTATGAATTCTATTGCTGTGATCTCTACCGACGATGCAATACTTGTAACACCATTAGAAAAATGTCAGGATGTCAAAAAGGTCGTAGATGAATTAGAAAAAGTCGGAAAAAAAGAGTTAATATAATGCTTATGCTTACACCAAAAGAAGAAAGGAGTTAGGATGAACAGAGGAATATTTAGGGAATACGACATAAGAGGAATCGTGGAAAAGGACCTAAAAGATGATGATGTCTATATATTATCAAGAGCAATAGGCACATACCTATCAAACAACGGCGCAAAGAGGCTATCTGTCGGGCGGGATTGTAGACTATCTTCAGACCATATCTCGGAGATAGTCATAAAAGGGCTTTGTGAATGTGGTCTAAATGTTGTAGACATTGGCATTGTGCCCACACCTGTGTTTTATTTTTCTCTATTTGAACTAAATACAGATGGGGGAGTTATGATTACCGCAAGTCATAACCCCTCGGAGTACAACGGTTTTAAGGTAGCTCTTGGGAAAAGTACAATTTATGGACAGGAAATTCAAAAACTATACCATATCGCTACAGAGGGTAAATTTGTAACAGGCAGTGGAAGTTCAACTACATCAAATGTGACTCAAAGATATGTGGACTATGTATCAAACAACATAAGACTCGGGGACAGGAGATTCAAAGTAGCGGTTGATGGAGGAAATGGAACTGGAGGACCGGTTGCCACTGAAATACTCAAAAAGATTGGGATCGAATTTGAACCTCTATATTGTGATATGGACGGTAGATTCCCCAACCATCATCCTGATCCTACACTCACCGAAGCAATGCAAGACTTAATAAAGGTAGTTAAAGAGAAAGGATGTGAAATCGGAGTCGGATATGATGGTGATTCCGACAGACTGGGTGTAGTTGACAAAAATGGCAACATCGTTTGGGGTGACCAATTAATGATAATATTTGCAAAAGAAATCCTAAAAGAGAGACCGGGTTCTACATTTATTGCTGAAGTTAAGTGCTCAAAAATTCTATATGACGAGATCAGAAAGGCAGGTGGAAACCCGGTCATGTGGCGAACAGGTCACTCTCTGATTAAGGCAAAAATGAAAGAGCTGGGAGCAGAACTTGCCGGAGAGATGAGCGGTCACATATTCTTTGCAAATAGATATTTTGGTTATGATGATGCGATATACGCCTCTATGAGGCTTATAGAGCTTTTAACCAGGTCCGAGAAAAGATTCGATGAGATTATATATGAGATACCCAAAATGAAGTCTACGCCGGAAATAAGAGTTGATATGCCGGATGAAAAAAAATTTAAGATTGTTGAGGAGTTAAAAGAATACTTTAAGAGCCAAAAATACTCAGTCATTGACATTGATGGGGTAAGAGTTACCTTCGACGATGGGTGGGGGTTGGTAAGGGCATCCAATACGCAACCGGCATTAGTTTTGAGATTTGAAGCAGAGTCTGAGAACAGACTCAACGAAATAAAAGATATGTTTATCAAAAAATTAGCAGAGTTAAAAGATAGGATCGAATAAGGCTCTTATGAAATACTATATTGGCATTGATCTTGGTGGTACTAATATAAGGGCGGCTCTTTTGAGGGAAGACAATAAAGTTATTAAGATAAGTAAGGAAAAGACAGAACCCTCGAAGGACCCCCGAAAAGTCGCCCTACAAACTTCAAGACTAATTGAGGACCTACAGTTTAATACAACAATAAAAGATAATCTGGCAGGTGTGTGTATTGGACTGGCAGGACTTTTGTCTCCGGATGGACAAACAGTAAAAATAGGACCAAACTTCGGCTGGAGGGATGTTCCATTTGCAAACCTTGTGAAAAAAAATATTAACACCCCTCTATTCATAGTAAACGACCTGACAGCTGTAGCGTATGGTGAATTCGTTATCGGGGCAGGAAGAGGAAGCAAGAATATGTTCTGTGTATATGTTGGATCAGGCATTGGAAGTGCCTTAATTATTGATGGCAAACCTTATGATGGGTCATCAAATGTGGCAGGTGAGCTTGGTCATATAAAACTTAGAGAAGGAGGGAGGATGTGTGGATGTGGTTCACATGGATGCCTTGAGGCTTACACAGGTGGCAATTCGGTCAGACAAAGACTAATAGAGCTCGCCAAAATTGATAAAAAAGGATTTTTAAATAAGGCAGTTAGTGGAAAGCTAGAAAGACTTAACTTTTCATTTGTAGAGAAAGGATATAAAAAGAGAGATGCTCTGTGTTCAGCAATATGGAGTGAGATCAGGTTCCTCCTTGCCTCATCTATTGCAAATGTAGTTACCATATTCAACCCAGATTGTGTAGTATTAGGAGGAGGGGCCATTGTTAATACGCCCCTTTTATTGAATGCAATAATGGAGGATATCAGAAGATACGCTACATCCCCTTCATGTTCGGTTTTAAAGATAAAAAAGGCCGCATTAGGAGATGATGCAGGGATGATAGGTGCTGCACTACTAATAAAAGAAAAATTAAATTTGACATAATCAAAATTTTATTTTAACTACAAAACTCCCAGAGGTGGCGGCGTAGCTCAGTCGGTAGAGCAGCGGTCTCATAATCCGCGCGTCCCCAGTTCGATTCTGGGCGTCGCCATTTATCCTACTCCCCTACCTTTAAATCTACTTTTTACCTGATAAAAAAATGTATCAAGTACCGCATCTCTCAGCGGGTCATCGGTATTGGAATAAACAGTTGTTATAATCGGGATATCGCTATAATCTCTTCTTATTTTATCAATGATGGCATTCGAGGCATTTCCAACCATACAGTTAAAACAGATTGCATTTATAATCCCATCTGCCCCTTTCTCTGCAAAATCAACTATCTTTGCTATATTTAAAAACAACAACTCATTAGCCTCATTCCAGACGTACTTAGTTACTAATTTTTTCATCTCATTGTATGTAGGCTCCTGTGCCCTCTTTATTCTACCATCTATTATACGTGATATCTTAAACTCCTCAAGCTCCTTCTTCATTATTAGGGCACCATGTCTTAATATCTCCTGAAGGTTAAACTCAACAAGACTGTTATAGAATTTCCTATAAATCCCGAAATCCAATAGGTCGATCTGGAAGGGTGAGGGCCAAACCTCACATCCTGCCTCCTCTATCCTTTTATATAAATCAAAATTTGCAACGGGATTGACTCGCGTATATACATCACCTGCAACCCCAACAAGAGGTCTCTTCTCGCCCTTCCTGGTTTTTATCTGAGAGAGATTTTTAAGTGCGGCATCAAGGGCATCATATATATCACCATAGGCTATTGCCTGCTCCATTAATGAGAGGTTAGTGCGATGAACCATGTCCGTTAGTCCCTTCTCTAATTCATAAGGTCTTATCTCACAAACAGCCTTTTCTAAGAGTTCGATTGCCCAGAGACCTTTGTAGTATCTCTCCAATGCCTCAAATCCCATGTATGACATGAGCTGATCACCATTGGGAAATAAAACGGTCACATTCCTTACCCCAATCTCAGACAAAAGCACGGCCATCCCATCTCCATATTGGTGTATTAAACAAGGAATCTGAGTACCCGGTAAATAGAACAAAATCTCTTTTGAAGACTTTTTTGACTCAATTGCAACATTTACTAAATCACCTAAGAGAAGAGAATAAGCGTGGCACTCCTTTCCAAGTGAATACTTCTCACCGAGCAATTGAATCTTCTCGTTAGGTAAATTCAATACCCTCACTTTATACCCTTTGTACTTAAATAAACCCGAAAATGCAAAAACTTGATTAGCAAAGTATGGTATAACTATCTCTACATTATCTGGTGATGGAAACTCCCTCTTAATCTTCTGCTCTTTGGGCTTTTTACCCAAATCACTTACAACCTTTCTCCTAGTATGTTTTATTTGATCACAAAACGCTTCAAGTCTTGTAATAAGACCTGCCTCCCCTCTCTGCTCGTCAAATTCAAGCAAAAGATGTGTCCTGCCCTTTAATACTTCCTCAAGCTGTTTGAAAGTAAAGGCATCAGGCCCACAACCGAAATTGGATATTATCACAGGAAAAATCTCCCTTTCATCATTATTAAGAGCTACCGCATATTTATAGATATCTGAGGAAAATTTCCAAGGCAAATTTGTAATAATATCATCAATGTCGAGATCTAGGTATGCAGAGGGTATAGCCAGGATACCCATCCTTCTTAACCGTTCAAATAGATTAAGGTTTATATATGGATCAAACGTATTATATGGCTTACCAAGGATGGCAAACATATACTTGTACTCTTTCCGAGCAATTGCATTCAGCACATGCCTTCTAAATCTGGCCTCAAATTCCACCTGAGCACTTAAAGCCAGGTCATAAGCCTTTTCCATATCTCTATCATCTACTGAAATCAACCTTCTATACTTTGCAAACTCTCTTAAAAATGCCTTCTTATCAGAAAGAGACACAACAGGACTCAAAATCCTTGTAAATTCACTCTCTGCGTTTATCATAAATGGGATCGCCTGCGTATATGGACAGGCATACAAATTACGACCCTTCTCCCCATCAAGTAGAAACATCGCCGGTAAAAATACCAGATCTAGCCCCTTTTCTATCAAATTAGACACATGTCCTGCTGTCAGCTTTACTGGAAGACATGCACCTACGGTTAACCTCTTCAAACCATC
The DNA here is from genome assembly GCA_026416535.1 of Deltaproteobacteria bacterium. Lineage (GTDB taxonomy): Bacteria > Myxococcota > SpSt-1050 > SpSt-1050 > SpSt-1050 > SpSt-1050. The sequence goes on along the minus strand of JAOAFA010000003.1, from coordinate 38,425 downwards.
CATAAGTGTCTTCTCCCCGGATGGTTCTGACAACACAGGTCTCAATCCCAACGAACCAAAGAAAACAGAGAAAAACGGTAAATACGCATACAAAACAGAGGCACGCGGGATACCTATCGTCTTTTTACTTGTCTCATACTTCTCAAAGAATACCCTCGTCATCTCCATATAGTCAACTGCAAGATTAGGTAGTTTTATACTCTCTCCCCCTCTTAAATCCCCACTAGTATACTTCTCACATGTATCACCAAAATAGGCTTTTAAACCTCCCGTCTCAACTATGTTCACCTCACAATTGTTCGAACACCTTCTACACTCAAAGGACCTTAGCTTTGGGATCTCTTTTACATTAGGCCACTTGAAGGAAGACTCTCCCTTTGTCTCCATCTTAGCTGCATAAGCCGCACCTATAGCACCGGAGATCCTATTATATGGATTGACTTTAACACTTTTTCCTAAAAGATTTTCAAAGGCAGCAACTACTGCCTTATTTGATGCAACCCCACCTTGAAATAGGATATTATCCCCTATCATTTTCTGATTTGCTACCTTATCAAGGTAATTTCTTGCAATTGAGTAGGCAAGCCCGGCAGCAATATCTGTAAGTAAAAGATTCTGCTTAATGGCATTCACAACCTCCGTCTCCATAAATACTGTACACCTAGAACCCAAATCAAGGGGAGATGAGGACCTAAATGCATACTCTGAAAATTCCCCTTTTATCCTTACTCCAAGCTCTGACGCCTGCTCTTCTAGAAAAGAACCTGTGCCCGCAGAACAAATTTTATTCATTTGAAAATCCACGATATTTCCATCTCTTACCGCGATGAATTTAGAATCCTGTCCTCCTATCTCAAATATTGTATCAACATCAGGGAAAAAAAGGAGTGCACCCAATGTTTGACAAGTAATCTCATTTTTTATTACATCAGCACATAGTAGTCTAGCAGCAAGGTACCTGCCACTCCCAGTAGTTCCACATGCTAAAACGTCAAGTCCGCCCCTAAATCTCGACTTGATAATCTCAATACCTTCATAAATCGCCTCAACAGGTCGACTCTTTGTTGGGAGATATACAGCCGAAATAACCTTCAGGTTCCTATCAAGGACAACAAAATCGGTGCTAACAGAGCCTACATCTACCCCCAAATACCCTTCCATCTTTTCATAAAAGACATGATCTGGTTCTTCCATCTCATTTTCAGCTTCTCTCTTTCTTAAGGCACTATACTGAACATTCCTTATCACATCTCGCTTTTTCAAAAAGAGGTACGAAAAGTAGTCTAACACATCCACAGAATTCACTACCTTAGTGTCTGCACCGATAAGGTATAATACAGAGCCAATGGCTGCCTCAAGCCCGGGTTGTGATGACTTGATTATCCTACACCCCTTCTTTTCAAAGACCAGCTCGTTGAATGCCCTCACAATCCCTTCATTCTTGGCACAACCACCCACAATAACCGAAGGTGTAGGCACATCACTACCTTTAAGAAGGGTTGATATGGCATTTCTAACAACAGCTATACACAGACCATAGGCAATCTCCTCGACAGGTGTTCCCCTCTGCTGAAGGTGTATCATATCTGACTTCGCAAATACGGAACATCTGCCAGCTATTCTTGCATATCTCGGTGCAGATGCACTAATCTCAGAGAGCCTCTCAATAGAGATCTCGAGTCTTTTTGATTGTTGCTCTATAAAAGAACCCGTACCCGCTGCACATGTATCATTTGTGAAAAACGAGAGTATCTCCCCCTTTTTATCTTTTGACAAAAGTAAATATTTTAGTGAATGCCCCCCTATCTCTATTACCGAACATGCCTCTGGATGTAAAAATGTTGAACCCCTGGCTACCGCTACAATCTCCCCACAATAGTAAGCATTAAGTGGATGTTCAAAATCTGGTTTAATACCTGTAAATCCAAAAATAAAACTATCCTTGCCAATTTTCTCAACAGCACTTCTTAATACCATCTTTATGAAGGTCACGGTATCATCACTTGAACGTTCATAAAAACTCACAACAATATTTGCAGTCTCATCCAATAAAACCGCTTTATTAAAAGCAGATCCAAAATCAAAGCCAAGATAGAACATCATATATTTGCACTCCTAAAAAATCACTTAATGGATAACAATATTAGATAGAAATATATTCCATACAGCAGCAACATTACCCTCACTCAACTCTGTAAAAATACCAAACATCTACAGCACCCACATTGATTTTTCCATATTATTTTAGTGAGGTTCTGTCCTCACGCATCTTTACTCTTCTATAATAAATTCTACCCTTCTATTTTGTTCCCGCCCTTTCAGTGTCTTATTAGAGGCGATAGGTCTATCAGGTCCATACCCTATCGCCTCAAGGATCTCTTCTCGCACGCCCTGTTTTATGAGATAGGCCTTCACTGCCTCTGCCCTTTCCTGGGAGAGTTTGACATTTTTCTCACGACTACCTGTATCATCGGTATGCCCTTCTATCTTAACCTTTTTTATCTTCGGATTCGAATTAATGGCATCAGCCACCATATCTAGGATAGTCATTGAATTGCCCACGAGCCTAGCCGAATTTTTTGCAAACTGAATCTTTTTCTTAAGGACTATTCTATCCTTTTCTACAACAATTAACATCTCTTTGGGTCTATCCTTCAACTGAAACTCAAGCCTCAAATTAGAATCAGACTGCACCTCAACTACTTTGCCAGACGATAGCTTATTCTCTGCCCTTGCGATCACATACCACTTACCGGCCGGTAGCCTTGATTTATAAGATCCCTCTTCAGTCTTCTTTAGTTCAACCTGTCTATCTCCACTTATTGCATAAACCTCGGCATTTCCAACCTTCTCACCATTAAAATCAACTACGCTAACATCGAGCATCCCTTCTATGATTTTCCTCCTGAGATATACCTTTACAATAGACTTTTCATTCTTACGGACTTCAACTACTGTCATAGAGGGCTCAAAGCCATCCTTGAAGATGTTAAAATTATATCTCCCAGGATTTAGTGGCGGTGTTGTAAAATCGCCATATACAGGATCTGTCGCAAGATTCGTCAGACCCGTCCCTTCCATAACAACGATGGCATTTCCAACAGCATTACTTGTGCCTTCCTCATAAACAAATCCCTTTACAAACCCACTCTCCACCACCTGTAAATCTCTCTTACATGACTCATCACAGATCTTCTCCACAATCCTCTCTTTGACTACCTTCACCTCATAAGACGGTTTAATACCATAGCTAACACCAGCAACTATATTATAATGTTGAGTTGTAGGGGCATAACGAGGAGAACCTCTGAAAATACCAAACTCCGTAATAAGATCGATGGACAAATCAAATCTTTCGAACGGTTGATATTTGACACCGCCTGAGACATACCCGGGTCCATCAGGATACCCAAAACTCACCTCAGTAAACGGTAATAACCTCTCATCCCTTAACGGGAAATCCACCGCTAAACCAAATAAAAATTGCTTTTGCTCATTGACATTTAATAGGTAATGACTATACACATTTAAATCCTCCCCCAATGGCTTATCCTGAATAAGATATGCACCCAAATTTAAGTGTAATCTAATAAATCCCAGACCTAAACTCCTCGGATCAAATGTCGTAATTGATCTTAATGTATATCCAGTTGCATCCATTGAATACATAGATTCTCCTGGCTTTGAATTCAGAGTAAAGACCACATGTGCACCAGTTGATAAATACCTTAGGAGAGGGTAACCATACTTCAATCCCAAAGATATGTTACCGGTAGCTATGTGAGTCTTTGGAGGAATCCTGTCATTATATGTTGTAATAATCTGATATAGCCCAGACAATTCAAGGTTACTAAATGGCACAAGACTAAGAGAGAAATCTCCGACTCTCCTAAAAGTTGTATCACCTTTTATCAAGAACTCGCTCATATAAAACCACTCACCATGAATGTTCAGACGAAGTCCCAAATCAGGTAGAGGTTCAGCAGATGTTACTCTCCAAAGGCCTGTTTCACCAAAGAGAGCCCCGCCTGTAGATAACTTAGGATGTCCCATGTCCCTTGCCTCGCTATTCCCCCCGGATCCCACGATTGCATTTTCATTAGACGGGTTATTACCTCCCTGTGCGATAAAGACCCTTTTTAAATCCTTAGAATATGCATGCGTCCACAAAGCAATAACAAGAAGTGTACCCCACAAGATATTGAAGAATCTTGACATATCTATGTTGCCTCCTTTTATATTGAATATCCTATCAAAATTAAATTATTCATGGATAAGATATTGCCTTAGCTCTTATTGGGTGCATGTCCCTTTTCTACACCATTCACCTGGGCCACAATCCACATTGCTAAAACACTGAGGCTCATACTGACAATATCCAAATTCACAAATCATTCCCACGGAACAATCCCTATCAGTAAGACAGTTAATTGGCGGCATAAAGTAACAGGCACCAGCAAGACAATATTGATTTTTGGGACATTCTGAATCTTTCACACATCCTCCTGGATTAGTACATACCCTATTTATACATTGTAAACCATAAAATGGGCAATCGATATCATTCTCACAATAAAATGGTGGAATACATCTGCCGGCTCTACAAGTAAAATCCCAGTTACATTCAGAATCAGATGAACAACCTATGGGCTGACACCTACCACCATCGCATCTCTCTTGAACTTTACACTGAGAATCCATCTTACATTCCGGTCTTGGATAGCAAACATTAAACGAACAATAAGAATTAGCAGAGCAATCTGCATCTGTATTACAAAGCCTTGTGCTCATACAAGTATTACCAAAGCAGAAAGAGAGCGGAGGGCAATCTCCATCATTATTACACTTTACCTCAGGCGAGCATATACTCATAAACAGGTCACAAATCTGACCATACGGACAATCTCCATCCTTAGAACACTGCTTTTTAATAATACACTGATAATTCATACATATTGAGCCCTTAGGACAATCGGAATCGATTCTGCATTGACCGGCAAACGTGCAAAGACCATTAATACATTCATATCCTGGATTACAATCTGCATCTATGACACATCCATTTTGCACTGAACACTTACCATTGATACAAATCTGACCACTTTTGCAATCTAAGTTGCTATAGCACTGATCTTTTGGTTCACAAGCCTCAAGGAAACATCTATAACCCGAGGGACAATCAGCGTCAGTCTCACAGCCATTACTTGGCACGCAATAACCAAATGAACACTTTGTATTACCACTACAGTCAGCATCAGTTTTGCACATTTGAGGCCATATATAATAACAAACCCCTCCAAGGCAAGCCTCTTGTGGGGGGCAATCTGAATCCTTCTGGCAACCGCCAGTGGGAACAGTACAGACATAATTTTTACAGACCTGCTCCTCAAATGGACAATCCCTATCTGTAGAACAATATAATGGCGGATAACATATTCCATAATGGCAAAGCCAATTGTAATTGCAGTCTGAATTTTTAACACAGCTTCCTGGCTGACAATATCCATAGTCGCACCTAAAACCCGTTTTACAATCTGAGTCTTTTATACAACTTGGGACGAAGGTACATATCCCTTGATTACAATAATTTCCATACGGACAATCTCCATCGCTCTTGCATGGAATTAGTTGACTACACTGATTATTAATACATATAGATCCTGATCCACAATCTATATCAGATTGACAATACTTATTTGTTACACAAGTATGGGTATAAAAGTCGCATATCTTACCAGATGGACAATCAGAATTCTTCTCACATTCTGGCTTCAATATACAACTATAATTGTAACACCTCATGTTGGGTGCACAATCAGAATCCTTAGTGCATTGCCCTAAATACTGACATTTATTGTTAATACACTTATAACCCACCCCACATTCTTGATCTGTCCTACATTGATAGGCATACGAGCAAGAACCATTTGTACACACATAACCCGGGCTACAGTCAGAATCTTTTGTACACTGACCCTGATATATACACTTATATGAAATACACCTGTAATTCAGCGGGCACTCGGTATCATTCCTACACTCACCCCCAAATATACACTTAAAATCTCTACAGATATAACCACTCTGACATTCATAATTTGTCTTACACTCGCCACTGAAGACACACTGTTTATTTTGACAAACATGCCCCGACGGACAATCAGAATTTACAAGACACATTCCTTGATAAGAACAAAAGAAATTTACGCATTTATAATTATTCGGACACTCCGAATCCTTCGTACACTCACCTACAAACTGACAATAATAATTTCTACATGCATAACCTGCAGGACAGTCTGAATTATTGTGGCATTGACCTGTAAACTGACAATTACCTTTATTACATATGTAACCATCTGGACAATCCCTATCAGTTGTACACCCGGTAGGGACACAATAGTAAGACTGACATTTATGTCCCTGCGGGCATTCAAAGTCATACCGGCACTCTCCTGCAAAGACGCATGAATAATTAATACATTCATAGCCATAAGGACACTCATTATTCGTCCTACACTGTCCGGAATAAATACATTTGTAATCTACACACTTATACCCAAATCGACAATCAGAGTCTCTTTCACATTGTGGAGAAAAGATACATTTATTACTAACACACTTATAATTTTGGGGACACTCCGAATCTACTTTACATTGGATCTCCCTTATACATTGATTATTAATACATCTATAACCTGGCTGACAATCATAATCTGTCTTGCACTGAGGCTGATATACACATTGATTATTGATACATTTGTAGTTATTTGGGCAGTCTAAATCTTGCTTGCAGCTACCCGGGCACTTACTCCACGTCCCGTCCTTATTAACACAACCAATATTGGTATCACACCACGGCATACTGCAGCAGGCGTTTTTTCTACTCGAAATAGGAACACAAATATTCCCTCCACATCCTAAATACTCAGGACAATCGCAGTCTGTCTTACAGATATTCTGTTGACACTTACCATTTATACAAAGATAACCATATTGACAATCACTATCTGTTCTGCAACCCATGTCTTGCTGACATTGCCCATCGAGACATCTATAGTTTATAGGGCAATCAACATCACTCAAACAACCTGCTTTCTCGCACACTCCTTTTTTACATCTGTAACCAGCTGGACAATCTTGATCTAATATACACTCAGGCTTTTTACTACAATAACCAAAATTACATATATATCCAGTTCTACAATCCCTATCCGTCTTACAATTGTTTGGAGGAAGCTTAATACACTTCCCCTGAATACATTCATACCCGGGTTTACAGTCTTCATCAATTTTACACTCTGTCGCCGTACATACTCTATTTACACATCTCATCCCAACAAATGGACAATCACCATCCTTTTCACAATAAAATGTTGGGAAGCAATTATGATTATAACAATGCCAGTTGTATTTACAATCTGCATCAGAATTGCAATATATTACTACACAATAACCAAATTCACACCTCTCCTCTGGTTTACATTCATCATCAGTCTTGCAATCAGGGATAAACTGACACACCCCATCTTTACAATATGAACCACTCGGACAATCAACATCATTTTTGCAAAGTGTAAACTTTTGGCAGACCCCACCAACACAGGCATGATAAATTGGACAATCCCTATCCGAATTACAACTAATAATTTTAATACATGTGTGATCTATTAGATTACAAATATAGCCCTCTGGACAATCTACATCACCTTCGCACTCAGGAAGAGGCTCACACTTGGAATTAAAACACTGATACCCAAATGGACAGTCTGAATCAGTTTTACAAGCAAATTTAGGCTTACAAGTTCCAAACGAGCAGTAGTAATCACTAGGGCAGTCTGAATCTACTTTGCATTGAGAATAAGAAATACAATACCCCTCTCTACAGACATATCCACTATAGCAGTCTTCATTACTTTCACAGCCTTTAGCTTTACATTGATTGTTTATGCAATTATAACCGACGGGGCAATCAGCATCAGTAATGCATTCCTTCTTTAATACACACTTATACATATCACATATGTACGGATATTTGCAATCCAAATCACTGGCACACTCACCCTTAAACACACACTTACCGTATTCACATGCAAACCCAAAGGGACAATCTGCTGACGATCTACATTCAGATGGACAGGTAACCCAAGTACCATCCGGATTAATACACTTTTCATTTGGAGCACAACGCATATGTGAACAACACTGATTATATCTGTTTACAACTTGGCAGGCTTGCATACCAGTTGAATCTGAAACACAACCCATATTAGGACTACAATCACAATCAGTCTTACAAAGCCTTGCCTTACATACTCCCATTGTCCCATCACCATTAATACACTCCTTCCCAACAGGACAATATGGATTAGAACAACATATATTAGGTTTACCGAGCTCCTTACACATCCCATCTACACAATTCTCGATATAGCTACAATCACAGTCATTCTTACAAGAGAATGGAAGACATTTACCTTCTTTACAATAGTAATTTTTAGGACAATCAGAGTTTTCCTTGCAATAGCCCTCCTTAGGTTTGCAGAGATATTCTATACACTCAAACCCCCTCTCGCATTCACTATCACTTCGACACTGCATTGCAAACTTACAATATTTCTCTTTGCAGACATAACCATAAGGACAGTCTCTATCTTCTTCACACTCTCCTGGACACTGTGCATAACTCCCATCCGGATTAAGACAGGATTCACCTACAGGACAGTTATAATCAGCACAACAATAATTTTCACTATCATCAAAGGTGCAATGCTTAGTAATAGGATCACAGCTCCCCTTCCCTATACAGAAACAATCGTTGGGACACTTTTCCGATTTGCACACAGAATATGTCCCATCTTCCCTAACACATCTACTGCCATTCTCACAATTAGGATTATTACAACAAATATTAGACTTATCGGCGAATTGACATTTATTCTCTACACATACCATCGAGAAATCACACTGACAATCATTTGAGCATTCTTTGAATAAGGGCATACATTTGCAAAGTTTCAAATCACAGTAATACCCATATTTGCACTGTTGATCTATTGAGCACTCTTTACCATAGCAGCTGTTCTTTTGATAACACTTACAATCATAACAAAATTCACCCTTTTTACACTCCGAGTCTGTATGACAATCACACCTTTTACATACACCGGAGATACAAGAATATCCGTATGGACAATCCCTATCAGTTTTACAGTCGTCATTTGGGAGGCACTGATTCTCTACACATTCATACCCATATGGGCAAGACTTTGTCAACGAACATTCATCCTCTCTACATACTCCATCTATACAGCTATATCTATATGGACAATCCACATCTCCTGTACATACTTTGCCCAAGATACACTGATTATTTATACACACATAACCCCTCTGGCAATCAACATTAACCATGCATTGACGCTCCTTCTTTTTACAAAATCCGCTTATACACCTCTCATCAATCTTACAATCGGAATCTTTTATGCAATTCCCTGCACCTAAACACACTCCATTAATGCACCTGTGGTTGGGGGCACAATCATCATCAGAATTGCACTGACTATTATTGGCAATACATTTGTTATTTACACAGCTATAACCTGTTGGACACTCTGAATTATACATACACACATCTGGGGTACTCCTACCACAAGAACCCAATACAAACACAAATAAAAGAAATAGTAAAAAAAACACTTTAAACTTTTCCATTTTTGAATCCTCCTCACTAGAGGAATAGTATCTTTCAAAAAAACCTTCAACAACCTCAAAAATTTTTCCTAACCTCCTAAAACCTGAAATTTCTCAGATAAACCCAGTATTATGAAAACGAAAAACAAACTTTTCATCAGTAATGTCCATACTTTACCTATATTACCATAAAATTTACCAAATTCACACATAAATCTCAGAATCTCGACATAACTGGGTGTCTTATACTGTTGTGAAATTCTGGCAAAATAAAACCCAAAAACGATCTCCAAAATCCTCCTGCATACCAAGAATGAAATCAAAATCTTATTATCACGCAACTCACAAAATTTTACTTCACACACACATTAACTAAATCCTCTCCATAGTCCTACCACCCTAAAGATATAAATCATGAACCACAAGCTCCATATTCAATAATCCACCTGATACTAAGGAGATAATAGCAAAGAATCCTAGTTATTTATCCTTTTTTCTCTCTTAATCCCCAAGGCGTTGATCCTCTTATGAAGAGTCGTCCTTTCTATCCCCAAAATCCTTGCTGCCCTGGCAATAATCCAATCAGATTTTTCAAGTGCATCAAGAATCATTCTCCTTTCTATATCTTCTTTTGTCTTCTTTAATGTACCTGAGGGGAGGGGTTCATCATCTCCTTCTAATATATACTCAGGAATATCCGGCTCATCTATTATGTCTTCAGAAAGTATGACAAGGCTCTCGATCACATTCTTTAATTCTCTAACATTTCCGGGCCAACTGTATTCCATAAGTCTTTTAAGTGCCCTATCGGTAATCCTCTTCTTAACAAGACCGTTTTCACGACAGACTGACTCAATAAATCTATCAACAAAGAGTGGTATGTCTTCACTTCTTTCCCTCAATGGCGGCATATTAATTGAGACAACGTTTAACCGATAAAATAAATCTTCTCTAAATCTCTCTTCTGAAATCAATTTCTTTATATCCTTGTTTGTAGCAGCTATTACTCTTATATCAACACTCCTAAATTTTTCACTTCCCAACCTCGAAAATTCTCCTGTCTGAATTACACGCAATATTTTAGCCTGTGCAGCTAGGCTCATATCTGCAATCTCATCTAAAAACAGTGTGCCCTTATCGGCAAGCTCTATCAGACCCTTTTTTGACTCATTTGCCCCCGAAAAGGCCCCTTTCTCATATCCAAACAATTCACTCTCTATAAGTTCGGAAGGAATCGCCGCACAATTAACCTTAATGAATGGAAACTGCCTTCTCTTAGAGTTTTGATGAATGTACTTTGCCACCAGCTCCTTGCCTGTCCCACTCTCTCCTGTAATAAATACACGTGCATTTGTCGATGAAACCTTTTTGATTATCTCTAATACCTCAAGAATCTTATCCGACTTTCCTATTATCTCTTCATCTCTATTCATCTCTCTAAGCACCGCAAGTTCCTCAACAAGTCTCTTCTTCTCAATACAATGACCTACTGAAATTAGGATCCTCTCTCTATCAAGTGGCTTCTCAAAAAAATCATAAGCCCCTTTTTTAATCGCCTCTACAGCATTCTGTATGCTTCCATGCCCCGAAATCATAATAATATAAGTCGAAGGACTAATAGATTTGATATCATCTATCAGTCTCACCCCATCATCATCAGGAAGTTTTAAATCAAGTAGAATCAGATCAAAATCATCTTTTCTCAATTTATCAAGAGCCTCTTTAGCTGTATCTGCCTCTTCTATATAATAACCCTCTTCTGACAATATCATAGAAAGCGTTCTACGAATGTTTTTCTCATCATCAACTATTAATATCCTATACTTTTCCTGTGTCATGACCTTAAAAATCAGGGGTTTTTTATGGTAGAGAAATTCATCTTGTCCCCACGCTACCGCTACCTAGATGTTCTATCTCCTCATTAAGTTCCCCACCTTCATCCTTTTCCTCCTTCTTATCCCCTTTCTCCGTCTTATCGGTTCTATCCTCTTCTTTTTCCTCAGACCCAAATCCACCTATACCTTTACCCGAATCTTCGAAAGCATATTTGAAATTCAGTATCTGATTTTTAACTACCACTACATCCACCTCAACCTCATCTTTATTATGAACGAGCTTTATCGTATGCCTCCCTGGTTTTACCGGCACAACATCAATCTTTGTTATCTCTCCTATTTTCTTTCCATCAATAAATGCAATTGTATTCTCTGCCGGGATCACTTCAAACTTTATGCCTGTTTTAACACTTTTAGCAGGTTTATTAGACTTCTTCTCTTCCGCAAATGCATAAACACCAATACATAGCAAAACAACAGCAAAGATAATGATCTTTTTCATAGTTTCACCTCCTAGATACAACCCTAATATCCTTAGGACTTCCTTATATTATAATCCCCAATCTAAAATTAGTAAATAAAAATAATCTCTATTTATCTCCTTATGGTCTAGCTATCCTTGACGACACAAATCCCTTGAGTCATTCTAGAAAATGTATAAAAAGACTTCTAAAAAAATCATTCCCCAAACATAACCCATCATCTGATGCTATATACCTTAAATATAAACCCCATACCTGACAGATAAGGTAGTAAAGGTGTATCAACTCAATTGTCAATCTATCTGTCTACAGCACAAACAAGAAAACTCTTTTGAATTTATTAATACAACATCAAAATTTGAGCGATGGATAATTGTGAATCAATTAGGTTTATTACTACCTATTAATATCCCAACACAAATCTAAAAAATGTTGGGTAGTTAACTTAACCTACAAGGAAACAAATAAATTATATCATCAAGACCAAATCTATAAGATAAGGACGAATCCCACATAGATTATAGATTTACAAAGTATAAACTATATTACAAACATAATAATCAGCTTTTAGCAAGAACCTATCGCTTTATCTTAAAGGTATCTTCTACAGATGAATCAACTTTAATCTTCTTGGATTTCTTTGACAAATCGGAGGATGATAACTTCTTCTTCATTTTTTTATTCGTTGTACTCGTAGTTGTCTCTCTCTGGCGCGAGACCACATGTTGGAGCTCTTTTACAATCATCTCCCTTGTCTCACTCTCCTCCCATTCACCTGCAACAGAGATATTCTCTATGTCTATATCCAATAACTCAGAGTAATAAACTAACATTCGCTTACGCCAAGGTTCCCCGGAATACTCCAATTCAATCTTCTTTCTTGCATTCTTCCCTACCAATTCACACAGAGTAGGATGCTCAGATAATGCAAGCAAGTGTGCGTAAAGCATATCCGAGTCACCAAATCCATAAAAGAGAATATCCTCTCCATTTTTAAATACTCCCTCAAGAGCCGGTGTTCGCGTAGATACAACTGGAATAGAAGCTGACATTATATCTAATAGCTTAAGTGGGATTACTCCTCCAACTATATTCCTATTAGAATCGTTTAAAGGCACAATAGCGGCATCAATTGTTTTATAAATATTCTCTAATTCCGATCCATATCTAGGACCTTCAAATCTAAACACATCATCAATCCCCAACTTTTGAAGTTTTGAGACGATATCTCCCAGCTTCTCTGGAACTGTAAAACCTACCACAATAACCTGTATGTCATGACTCTTCTTAAGCCTCCTAATAGCCTTAAACATAGTATCAATATCTTCCCATTCAGAAAAGCTACCGATATATAGAATATTGAATTTATCCTCCTTTACCTTCTCTATGGGTTTTCTCAGCTTCACAACCCCGGGGATAAACCTAAGCTTATCCTGATGACCTTTCTGCCTGAAAAAATCCATCATAGCTACCGATGGAACAAATATCCTGTCAGCTTTCTCAAGACATATACCCTCCTCTTCTCTAATCTGATTATAAAAGGTTTGTGAAACACCTGAATGCTTAAGCTCCCAGGATGGCAAGGAATAGATGTCAAATATAGTATTAAACCCATAATCATTTTTTAGGTTACTTACCACTAATCCACCAAAAGGATCTGTAAAATGAACCAAATCATACATACCCCCCTCAAGTTGTCTTGAGAGCGCCCTTCGAAATGTACTGATTCTCTCTTTAAAATTCATATTCTCAACAGGAACTCTGTATATCCTTGCACCAAGCCATTTTTCCAAATGAGCCAAACCCTCATATTTCAAAGTCAAAACATCTACGTTGAGCACCCTTGTCAAACAGTCAGTTAACATCAACACCTTTGTAGATGTATAGGTTGCATCTGGAACACACTCAAAACTTACTATAAGAACCTTTTTTTCCATAACTAGGAAAAATTATACAAAAAAAATTTGATTTGTCATCAAAAATAGAAAAATATTCTCTTGAACAGAAGGCAAATGTGAATATAATCACAAAGTATTTTTTTGAGGTGTGGTTATCAATTCCGGTTGAGGACACCATCATTGGAGGTCTTATAATGCTTTCATACGAGTTAAGAGAGGCTTTCTTAAGATATTTCGAATCAAAAGGACACAGGATACTTCCTTCTAGTCCACTCGTCCCACATAATGACCCAACACTTTTATTTACTAATGCTGGGATGGTCCAATTCAAAGACATCTTCACAGGTAAAGAGAGAACTAACCTTAAAAGGGTAACTACGTCTCAAAAGTGTATTAGGGCCGGGGGAAAGCATAACGACCTTGAAAATGTAGGATATACAGCAAGGCACCACACATTTTTTGAGATGTTGGGGAACTTCTCATTTGGAGATTACTTTAAGAAGGAGGCCATAGCATTTGCATATGAATTCCTAACAGAAGTAATTAAGCTCGATAAGAGTAAATTCTATGTAACCATCTACAAAGACGATGAAGAGGCATTTAAACTTTGGCAAGATATAGCTCATATAGAACCGTCTAGAATATTTAAGATGGGGGAAAAGGACAATTTCTGGGCCATGGGAGATACAGGCCCGTGTGGTCCGTGTAGTGAGATCATCTATGATCAGGGCAAAGACGTTGGATGTAAGAGGACCGAGTGCAATGTAGGATGTGACTGTGACAGATTCCTCGAAATATGGAACCTGGTCTTTATGCAGTTTGAAAGACATACTGACGGCAGTATGAGTCCTCTCCCAAGGCCCTCCATAGATACAGGAATGGGACTTGAAAGACTAACGGCCGTCATTCAGAACAAACTTAGCAATTTTGATACAGACATATTTAAAGAGATTATCGAAACAACATCAGACATCGCAAATGTTAAATATCACACAAGTGAAAAGGTTGACATATCCTTGAGAGTAATAGCCGATCATTCACGGGCTGCTACATTTCTAATTTCAGACGGTGTTCTCCCCTCGAACGAGGGCAGAGGCTATGTACTGAGAAGAATAATAAGGAGAGCAATCCGCCACGGGCACTTACTCGGAATTAGGGAGATATTCTTTTATAAAATATGTGAGGCCGTCGTAAAAAAAATGGGTGGATACTACCAAGAATTGAAACAAAACTTAGATCTAATAATAAAAGCAACCAGGTACGAAGAAGAGAGATTTAGAGAGACTCTTGAAAAAGGACTTGACATACTTAAAACCGAATTTGATAGACTCAAAAAAGAGAATATAAATACTATTGCCGGAGAAATTGTTTTTAAGTTATACGACACCTATGGCTTTCCAGTTGATCTTACGTCAATAATAGCTAAAGAGAATGGATTTGTTATCGACACCCTTGGATTTGAGAGAGAGATGGAGAGACAGAGGGAGAGATCCGAATGGAGAGGATCCGGAGAGAGTGAGGTCGGACATGTCTACAAAGAATTAAAAAACAGAAACATCTCAACAGTCTTTACCGGTTATGCACACGATCAAGATAACGGCAAGCTCATAGGAATAATCCACAAAGGTGCCCTCACAGAGAGCATCGACACAGGGGCCGAAGCTGAATTGGTATTTGATAAAACCCCTTTTTATGGAGAGTCAGGCGGACAAGTAGGAGATTGTGGCACAATAGAAGGGGACAACATCTTATTTGAAATTAAAGATACAAAAAAGATAGATGATATCATCATCCACAAAGGTATTCTAAAAATTGGGAAACTAAAGCTGGGTGATAACCTACTTTTGAAAATTGATTCCTATAGAAGGTCAAGAATTCGTGCTGCACACTCTGCAACACACCTCCTACACAGCTCTCTAAGAAAGATTTTAGGAGACCACATCAAACAGGCAGGCTCTCTCGTAGAGGCAGATAGGCTGAGATTCGACTTTTCACACTTTGAACAGATACCGGATGATATCTTAGAAAAGATTGAAGAAGATGTAAATAGCCAGATTATAAGAAATCTTGAGGTAAAAGTAGAAATAAAAGAGACAAAAGAGGCAATCAATGAAGGTGCCATTGCACTTTTTGGAGAAAAATATGGTGACAAGGTAAGGGTTGTAAGTATGGGTGATTCCATCGAACTGTGTGGCGGAACTCATGTAAGATACACAGGAGAAATAGGTCTATTCTATATCTTAAAAGAATCAGCTATTGCCTCAGGCATTAGAAGAATCGAGGCCATATGTGGAATAAATGCCTTAAAACACATAGGGAAAGAGAGGAAACTCTTCAAAAAAACCACTGAACTCCTAAAGGTCAGTGAAGATAAAATCGTTGAAACAATAGAGCAGCTAAAGAACAAGATTGCGGAGTATGAGAAAGAGATTACAAACTATGAAGACAAACTATTTTCTTTTTACATTAAAGACATAATATCATCTGCAATAGAGATCGAAGGTCTCCGAGCTATAATCTCCGAGGTTAAAGCAAAGGATGTATCAGATCTCAGAAAAAAGATGGATTTAATACGTGAGAGAGAAAAAGATACAATAATATTTTTATACTCAAAGATAAATGATAAAATCTCACTCGTTATGAACGTGCCAAAAGATAAAACTGACAGAGTCGATGCCAACTCTATTGTAAAAGATGTCTCCACGGTCATTGGGGGTACTGGTGGTGGAAGAAGGGATATGGCACAAGGAGGTGGAAGCGATATATCTAAAATAGACCTTATTAAAGAAAAAGTAATAACATCACTAAGAAAAGCCATATCTAATATTTAGTAAAAGTCTGATAAGTTTTTCAGAGCCATAGCATAGCCATTATTATTTGATGACTAAGAGGAGATCCTGTGATAAATAACACATAGAATATGGCTATGAAGAAGATAATACTGAGCCTATTGATATCAAAATACATACTTTTAGGATGCTATTCAACAGAGGTGATTTATTCAACGGATATTGAGACTGGACATGAGAATAGAGATTGTCTCTTACATCCAGTATTTCTTGTGCCCCCTGATAAAGAAGTGATTCCGGGACAAATAGTAAACTTAAAAGTCATCGTCCATCCCATGGTATGTCAAGATGAAATAACCGGCTTTGAATGGTCACAGATAGAGGGCCCAACCGTCCATCTTTCGAACAATAGTTCAAATAATACCAGCTTCATTGCCCCTCCTGAATATGAAGAGATTGTCCTGAGAATTAGAGCAAAAGGTAAAAGACATCAATATGAAGATACAATCAAGTTAAGAATCGTAGATACAGTAGAAAATTATGCACCATATTCAGATGCCGATGGTGATATCAAAATACCCACAAATTACTCACATAAGATCTCTGCAATCTACTCACAAGGATCTAACAGAAAAGATATGAAGTATATTTGGACAACCATACCAGAATACAATGACTACCTCAAGATAGAAAACAATCAAAGCATGGAGACATACGTATTACTAACAAAGGAATCTTCTATACCTCAAATACTCCTCCTCGAGGTAATTGAAAATGGACTCAGATCGAGTCGCAACATAAAGCTAATCCACACAAACAAGGAATCCAAATCCGTAATAATAGCCCCAAGGTTTCAACCGGAAGAAGAAAGGATATTAGCAAATGTCAATTCTGACGTAGAATTGAAGATCAGAAACATTGAAAAATATGATAAATCAGAGGTTGTTTGGTATCAATTATCTGGTGGTGACGTAGAGTTAAGAAAAACCTTAAGAGGTGCTCAAATCAGAACATCAGAATTTGTAGATGAATTAATTTTTTCAGCATTTGTAAAAGTTGACGATTTATTTTCACCACCTGTTTTCTTCAAGATAATCACAGGCGAGACAGAAGGTATATCACCCCCAATAGCCAACGCCGGGGCAGATCAGAGAGTAAAACCATTATCTTTGGTAAAACTAAATGGGACAAAGAGCTCTGTGAGTTATCCAAGAAAAATAAAATATAAATGGAAACAGGTCTACGGAAATTCAGTGGAGCTCAAAGACAGTGAGACTCCATTTCCATATTTTACCGCACCAAGACTTTCCGGCAAGTTAATTTTCCTTCTGACTGTCAATGACGGATATGTAACCTCGAGACCAGACACAGTGATCATTGATGTATCGAACTAAAAAAAGAGGGTCGAATGGAGGGACTCATTCGACCCAATTGTGGGACCCGGGAAGGTCCGGAGGGCAAATCAATCCATAAATTTGAAATATTTGTCTTTTATTTTAGGGAATGCGGGGAGACCTGCCCTTGAAAGTAGATAGGTTGCTATCTTTCTTCGAGAAAAATCATCCATCTTAGTAAACCTAATCCCCATACCCCTAACCTTCAAGGGTGAAAACATTGAGTTGTTAGTTGCCCAGACAACCTCTCCTTCCACATCAAGTGGCATCTCTGAATTAGGTAATATTAGCCTAATTCTCACCCTAGTACCAGGCACATCGGGGGTCCTGGTATCAATATATATACCCCGCAAACTGAGATTAATAAACCTGGTTGTGAACGTCTGATTGTCAGATATATAAATACAATCCACAGGGGCATCAAATCTTGGAAATATCCGCCTACCTGTCGAAGGGGTATAATTACTTCTCTTAGTTTGTCTTCTATCTACAAGATTTAGTTTCATCCTGCACCTCCGGACAATCTAATATTTACCACATAACAACATCTCGTCAAATTTTTGGCAAAGATATTTTGACGCAATGCGTAAAAATTGATTGACAATTAGGCAAAGCTAAATAAAATCTTCATCAGTATTCATTGGCTTTTTAGGAGAGGTTGATGAACACAATTAAGATAATAAAAAGATACTCAAATAGAAAGCTATACGATACTATAGAAAGTAAATATGTAACTCTGAATGACATATCCGAGATGATAAGAAGCGGTGTGGATGTTAAAATTGTTGACAATCAGACCAACAAAGATATAACTTCTGCCGTTTTGGCTCACGTGCTATTCAATGAGGAAAAGTCCCGCTCTACGCTCTCAATAAATACCCTTAAAGAACTCATCAAAAGCGGGCACGAAACAATAACAGAATACTATCACAAAAAGGTCCTCCCAAAATTTTTAAAAGAGACTACCAACAATACGAGTTCTACAAATGACCATGAGGCAAGTGGTTCTGTAGAGATAACCTCTTTCTTAAAAGACTCTTTTGAGAAATTAGATAGACAATTCAAGCTAAATATTAACGAGTTCATTAATACTTTTCCATCAGTGAAAAGAATAAGGGAAGAATTGGATAGGATCAATGAACGAGTTCTTAGACTTGAGAGCAGGCTCGATTCATTAATAGAGAGATTAGAAAAGAAAAAGAAAGATGGAGATAACTGATTTTTCAAGAGAAACATGGGATAAAAGAGAGGGGAAAACGGCGCTTGTTTTAGCGGGAGGCGGATTCACTGGAGGGGTATTTGAAATAGGCGCTGCAAGGGCACTAAATGATATCTTTGAAAATTTCTCGATTACTGACTTTGATATATATACTGGAGTTAGTGCCGGATCCTTTGTAGCAGCCTGTCTTGCAAATGGTATCTCAGCAGAAGAGATGTTTAAATCGCTTATTGAAACATCTGCCGAAATTCCTGTGCTCAAGAGGGAGTATATCTTTTACCCAAACATGAAGGAGTTCAAAAGAAGATTAAAAATGGCACCATACACAATTATGTACGCCATCCTAAATTATCTTAGAATGAAAGAGGATATGAGATTTACTGACATGTTATTCTCCCTCACCGAGCTCTTGCCAAGCGGGATATTTAGCACACAAAAGATCGAGGAGTATCTCAGATTTGTATTCAGCCTCAAAAATTATACAAACGACTTCAGAAAACTAAAAAATGAACTTTACATACCGGCCGTTGATCTTAACACAGGGGAGACTATAATATTTGGAGAGGAAAAATACAGAGACATTCCGATCTCCAAAGCAGTCAGTGCCTCGATCTCTCTCCCGGGATTATACAGTCCAACGGTTATAAACAATATCGAATTTGTAGACGGTGGTATTGATAGAAACTTATACATAGACCTCGCGGTCAAACACGGTGCAAAACTTATCGTGTGCATTAACCCAGTAATACCAATATACAATAACCCCGAGCAAATGGCAATTAGGCTCATCACTGGTAGAACAGCATATTTAAGTCAAAAGGGTGTTGTAGACATACTTTCACAGACACTAAGAATAATATTGCAAAAGAGGATTGATGATATCTATGGAAACTTAACTGAGAGGTATCCTGACATAGATATAATTATTATTCAGCCCGAGAGGGAGGACGCTACATTATTCTCTTATAACGTAATGAGGTATTCAACAAAAATTATACTGGCGAGATATGGGTTCCTAAACACTAGAAAACTTATTGAAAAAAATTTTGATGAACTTAGAGAAAAATTTTCAAGACATGGAATTCGTATAAGCACGAGACTGTTAAATCAAGAATATGATCAGATGAAAAGGGCACAATTTAACCTAAACTCTGTTGTTAACATATTATCATCAGTCCCATTCTTGAGAAGGCTTAAGAAAACAAAAGAAACTGCCTCAGCCTAAGGATATCGACAGAGGACCTAGAATATTAAGGATCTGTCTTTAATATCCACTCAATTACATCATCTCGCCTTGACTTCGCGTACGTATCATAATGAATATTTAATTCTGTAATATTGGACTTTATGAATTTTATGTAATTATTGTAATAAGTAGATGAGGATATTTCATAGATTATCTTATCCTTACAATCCTTGACTATATCATCAAAAGAATGTTCTATATCCAGTATCCTCGAGTCAAATACTATCTTAATCAAATCTTTTGTGATATAACTTCTACATAAATTCTCAAATGCCTCTTTTTGAACTGGCTTTAAAATCACCCTAAAACCATTGAATTTCTCGATGCCACTTAGAAATTCCACGGCTGACTGGACGTCAAGTATGACCACTATCTCTCTAATCTTACCCTGTGTGATAGCAAAGAGCTCAAAATCTTCGGGAATCCTCTTAAAAATAAGAAAGACACTGTGAGGCTTTAACATATTTAGCTCGTCAACCTTTTGCAAATCAACAAATTCATTTACAACATATCCAACTTTTTGAGGATTTAATTGCTTTATGTTTTTTATTCTAATCTTACTTGTATCACCAGAAATAACAATGTTGTATTTTATATTTGGTATAGTTTTCAATAATGAGACAAAACCACTTTCAATCCACCTATCATTTACATTGAATGTTACAAAACTTCTACTTATTTTCGAGATCCGCCATAGAAGACTCTCATCAACAAAATTCGTAAATACAAAATTCTTGCTAAACGGCCTAATATTAAGATCAGGGAGGAATATCAACAACGAAAATATTCCTATCTTTTTCGCAAATGTGACTTTATCCATTTTATAAAATTGTCAACACCATACCCGTTTTTAGAAGAAACCTCGATTATATCAATTTGGGGGTTTAGTTCTTTGACATACTTCTTTAATCTTTCCAGATCAACATCAAGGTACTCCAATAGATCAATCTTCGAAATTACGAGAAGTGAAGACTCTTTAAACATTAATGGATACTTCAATGGCTTATCCTCTCCCTCCGTGACAGAATGTATCATGATCTTGTAATCCTCTCCAACCTTAAATTCGGCAGGACAGACAAGATTACCAACATTTTCTATAATAATGATATCAAATCTCTTTTTCCCAAGGCCCGGGATCGCACTTTTAATCATATTTGCATCTAGGTGACATGCCCCTCCAGTATTTATCTGCACCACAGGGATACCAATCTTCCCAATCTGTGTTGAATCCAATGTAGTAGCGATGTCACCCTCTATAACACCTACCTTATAATCCCTCTTCAATAGCCTCAGGGCAGTTTTAAGTAAAGTCGTCTTACCGGCCCCGGGGGCACTCATAAGATTAAAAACAGTGGTCCCACATTTTTTAAAATATTCATGATTTTCACGTGCAATAGAGTCATTTGCCTCAAGAATATCCTTTACTATTTTAACTCTCATCATTTACCTCCACATCAATAACTTTTATTTCATTCCCTTTTATTAATTCTGCGCGCACATCTCCACAAAAGGGGCATATCCAGATCATGTCCTCAGGAAGATATACCTTTTTACAACTATAACATCTAACCTCAGGCTCAACTATTTTAGCATCAAGAATCCTTATCTCACTCCTCTTACCTAAGAGCACCTTAAGTGAAAATTCCAGCGACTCAACCGAGACCCCTGCTAACCTCCCTATCTCCATCCTAATCACCTCAATCTTACTAAACGTCTTCTCACCAATTTCCGTTCTCAAGCACTCAACAATACTTTGGGCAATACTAAGTTCATGCATACCAACTTTCCCCTTATCATATTTTATCTACTTTTTCAAAATTCAAAATTAAATGTCGTGTGTTATGTGATTAAAAGATCTAGTCTGACAAAGCAAAATCTATTCATATTGACAACCCTCCCTCAAGCTTTTATTTACTCTTCTCCTCAATGATGTTATTTAACAAATTACTCTTACTCCCAAAAAATACCTAATTCTAGCCATACTGCCTCTCACAATCTATCTCTTTGACATAAAAACTTTTTAGCTAAATACCTGATTAGAATTTGACATGGCCCCAATGGAGATCTCAATTTTGAAAATAAATACTCTTCAGATTGTATTTCCCACTGGCATTATTTATATACACATTTTTTTTAGGACCTCCCCTACTCTCAAATCTTACAAATCAATTTCTTGTGGCTTCTCAAATTACAGATATCAATATTCCTATTAAAATAAAGATAGAGCCTATAACCTCATTGAAGGATGGGATATATCCAAACATCAGATAAGATAATATAGTCGCACCAATAGGTTCAAATAATATCAACATAGCCACATTTGTAGAAGATAGATACTTTAGCGCCCAATTAAATGCATTATGACCAAGTAGTTGCGGAACAATTGCAAGGAATAAAACAAGTAAATAATAATCCAATGGATAACCACAGACCTTTATTTTGAAAAACATGACAACTAAAAATAGATTTAGAGATGCAAAAAAGTAGAGTATGGTAGTATACTCAACAAGGGAGTATTCCTGCCTTACCCTTCTGCCAGTTATTATATATAATGAAGCCATGATTGCACCACAAAGGGCTAATAGATTACCTTTCAATCTCAGGTTACTAACCTCTTCACCAGAGGAGATTATTACTCCACCTACAATCACAACCAATACTGCAAACATCACCCTCTTACCTGCCTTTTCCTTAAGTAAGAAAAATGAAAGAACCGAGACAAACAGAGGATTAGTCGTCACAAGAACCACAGAACTTGTCACACTGGTGTAGTGAAGAGATGCTATCCAAAAAACAAAGTGTAGTGCTAAAAAAATAGAGGATAAAAACGAAAATTTCAAAAGCCTCTTTGTCGGGACAAAGCCCGATATACACCTTTTTATAAAGAAAGGTAGCAGAATAAAAAACGACAAAGATAGTCTGACAAAGGCAATAGCAGGAGGAGGCATCTCAATAAGGCTTGTGACAGGGCCGGCAAAAGATACAGATACAATCCCAATTATTATGACAAAAGGCAGGTATGTTTTACTATCTATCAACCATTAAAACCCAATACATCAGCCATACTATAAAGACCTTTTTTTTGATTTACCAACCATTTTGCTGCTAGTATGGCCCCCTCTGCAAAGTTCTGTCTATTTGATGCCCTGTGAGTAATCTCTATACATTCGCCTTTCCCACCAAAGAATACTGTATGCTCACCTACAATATCGCCAATCCTCGATGATATAATCTTAATCTCATCTGATTCTCTTGTAAAATCTGCTTCATGTTTCATAAAATGAACACTCTTTTTAATATCTAATCCTCTAGCCGTAGCTATACTCTCGGCTAGCCTTAGGGCAGTTCCACTCGGAACATCCTTTTTTGTTCGATGGTGTATATCAAGAATATCTATATCAAACCTACCTTTGGTAAGCCTTGCTATCTCACCTACAACCTTAAATAATATATTCATTCCTATACTCATATTTGGGGAGATCAAGATAGGTATCTTCTTGCTATAAATTCTGATCTGCTTCATCTCCTTTCTCCCGGACAAACCGGTGGTGCCTATAACCAATGGTGTACTATTCTCTGCTGCGATCGAGATATTTTCTAAGGTAGACTTAGGTGTTGAGAAGTCGATAATACAATCAGCACCAGCAATGACTTTCTCAAGACTATCAGATAGAGGCATACCAAGTGTCCCGAACCCACATAGAATACCTACGTCCTTCCCAATATCCTTGTGACCGAAGATCTCAACGGCACCACATAGTTCTGTTTCGGGATCCTCCAATATTGTCTGTATAATAAGTCTTCCCATCCTTCCCATTGCACCTATTACTACAATTTTAACCATAGTTCTCTCCTTCCATTATAGTTTGTAAATCTCCGAATAATGCTTATCAATTATGGACCTGATTTTCTTCATATTATCCTTTGATATAGGAGTAAGAGGCAATCTCAATTCATTTTTTATTTTCTTCATCAAAGACAAAACCGCCTTCACTGGTATAGGGTTGGACTCAATAAATAAGATTGAGTTTAGATATCTTAATCTCAGATGAATCTTCTTTGCCCCTTCAAAATCACCCCTTTCTATCAGTTTGTACATTTTGGACAAAAGATTCGGAACGACATTGGCAGTCACACTTATTGCCCCACAGGCCCCTATTACAGCCATAGGTAGATTAAGGGCATCATCACCACATAATATGGAAAAATTCTTTAAACTTGCTGCTAAATCCATAACCATTTTAAAATCTCCACCTGCCTCCTTCAACCCCACCACATTCTTTAATTCGGCCAATCTTAAAACCGTCTCCGTTTTCAAAGAAACCCCTGTTCTGCCTGGCACATTATATAAAATTATTGGGGTGGGAGAAAGTTCGGAGATTCTCTTGTAGTGTTGATACAGACCCTCCTGAGAAGGTTTATTATAATAGGGAGTTACTACCAATAGACCATCTACTCCACACGATATTGCTGTTTTTGCATTCTCAATTGTGTGTTCCGTGCTATTTGAGCCCACACCTGCAATAATCGGGATCTTGGATTCGGAGGCCTCAATAACTGTGTAGATATTTTCTTTCTGTTCTTCCCTCGAGAGAGTCGGTGCCTCACCCGTAGTCCCATTGACTACAATAGCATCTGTTTTATTCTTGATATGCCACTTAACAAGCTCGGACAAAGCCTTCTTATCTACCCTTCCATTATTAAACGGTGTAACTATTGCTACTATCGAACCCTTGAACATATACCAACCTCCATAGACTTTGGGTCCTTAGGTCTTGGTGGTGCCTTTATCCCACAACCTCCAAACAAAACTACTAACCCACACAATACCAAACATAAACCTACTATACTCTTGATGTATCTCATACCCAACCCAAAAACAACTATCCGAATTGAGTAACATTAAATAACCCTTATGGCAACATAAAATTGCCAACAAAAATTACAAAACCAACAAGCACGACCTTGTAATAGTGGCCTAAAAAGCTGAACTTTATTCTTTGAAATACCCATACATATTAAGCACATCAAAACCACATATTACCTAGCAAAAGGAAAATTATGAGTTATGGGTATTCTCCTCCCAAACCCAAAGGATTTGGGCTTTAGTTTGATTATTGGAGGCATTTGGTACCTTTTGAATTCTGATCTCTTTATTGCCTTATGAACGGACTCTATAACCTCTCTATCAAATCCCATTCTAACCAGTTCTTTATCCGACCTATTCATCTCTATCATCTCTAAAAGTAATCTGTTTGTAATGGAGTATGGTGGCAAATCGTCTTCATCCTTTTGATTATCTCTCAATTCTGCCGTAGGAACTCTATCTATTATTCCCTCAGGTATAATACTGCCATACCTCTTATTTATATACCGACACAGTAAAATAACCTCATCCTTATAAAGGTCTCCTATAGGTGAGAGTGCCCCTACCGTATCCCCATATAAGGTATTATATCCGAGGGCAATCTCATTCTTATTACTTGTGGCAACAACAACTCCATCACATGAATTAGCAATAAACATTAAAATATTTCCTCTAATTCTGGATTGCAAATTCTCATAAGGGAGAAATGAATCTATTTTCAAATGCTTAAGTTCCTCTCTCAAGGCATTATAAACATTGGATATCGGTATTATAACAAGCCTCGTGTTTTGCCTTTTAATAAATTCATCAACGAGTTTCTTACTCTCATCTGAGGTAAAATCGGATGGCATAAAGACGTTTATGATATTCTCATCCCCAAGAGCTATTTTACACAAAGTGGAGACAAGAGCTGAATCTACTCCACCGGATAATCCTACAATGGCCTTCTTAATACTGTTTTTCTTGAAATAGTCCCTTATCCCCAATATTATGCCATTAAATATCATCTCGTATTTATCAAATTTGGGATTTATCTTATATTTAAAATCTAAATCAACAAACAATAATTCCTCCTCAAAGGCACTTCCCTTTGCTATAAGTCTACCCTGTGAATCAAACACTAAAGAATTCCCATCATAAATGAGTTCATCCTGTCCTCCTACTGAATTTACATATACCGTGAATACACCAAACTTCCTTGCCTTTTCTTGAATCATCTTTATTCTTATCTCTGGTTTTCCTACATAAAATGGCGAAGCACTAATATTGATTATTACTTCTGCGCCCTCCGATGCTTGACGTTCATAAGGTCCCCTCTCAAACCATATATCCTCACAGATATTGAGCCCTATTCTCTTACCCTTAATATAGAATGTCTGTTTTTGATCTCTGATTGAAAAATACCTTTCCTCATTAAAAACATCGAAAGACGGTAGTTTTTCTTTACAATACAGGAAGATCCGCTTTTTCTTGTAAAAAACCGAGGCAGAATTAAAATACTTATAAGAACCACCAAATTTAAGAGATGATAAATCTCGCCTGTTAGAGTGACCCATATTTCTTTCAACCGAGATATGCCCTATTACCACCACAACTTCCTTTGCAATTTTTTCAACTCTCTTCAAATACATTTGATTATTCCGAACAAACTCACTTGTATAGATAATATCCTGATTAAGATATCCTGATAGGGCAAGCTCAGGGAAGACTATGATATCAGCCCCTCTCCTCTCTGCATCTTCCACATAAGATCTAATCTTAGCAAAATTACCTTCAAAGTCAGAAGGAACTGTATTTATCTGTGCAATTGCTATTTTCATAGAGATCAATCTTTTTGTGGATAGAAATACTCCTCTTGCCGGGTGGCGGAGAGCATAGCTTTATAGAGTGCCTCTTCGGGATGAATCTTTCTCCTTTCAATAACTGCGAGTGAGATAGGCACATGAGTAAAGAAGTTATTCCATGTCCCGATTAGGCAATTTGTCTTACCAGCCATTGCGGCATGAACGGCGTTTTCTGCAAGCAAAAGGCAGAAAATGGCATCCGTGCCCTGGGCAGGCGAACTTCTAATCATATAAGAGGGATCAAAATACTTTAATGAAAAATCAATCTTAAGCTCTTTTAAATAATTAGATATCTCATCCCTTATAAAAACTCCTATATCTTTGTGTTTGATATTTCCAGACGCATCAAATTCTTTTTCACCACCAAAAAACTTCTGTCCAGCCCCCTCAGCAACAACAATTACACAATGTCCATTCTTCTCCAAACATCGCACTACAGCCTTCTTTAAGCCATTTTCGCCTTCCATATCAAAATCAACTTCTGGGATTAAACATATGTCGACTACAGAATTCGCAAGGGTTGCAGAGGCGGCAATGAACCCCGAATCTCTCCCCATTAGTTTTATAATAGAGATCCCATTATACGCACCTTCAGCCTCATTGTGTGCACTAGAAATAACATCAAACGTTCTGTAGACTGCCGTTTCAAAACCGAACGAACGCTCCACAAAAGATATATCATTGTCAATAGTCTTAGGAATACCTATAACACTAATACTCAAGCTTCTTCTTTTTGCCTCTTCCCAGATGGCTTTAGCCCCCTTCAACGTCCCATCTCCTCCAATACAAAATAAGATATTTATATCCTTCCTTATTAAAGTATCTACCATTACATCGACAGGCTGACTACCTCTCGATGAACCTAGAATACTACCACCCCTCTCATGTATATTATCTACATTCTCAGATGTCAAAAGCATAGGTTCATGCTTGTATCTCGGATTAAGTCCTCTATAACCATACCTTATTCCATAGATTGTCTTAATCTTATAATCACATTCCAATACCTTCACTAATCCCTTTATTACGTCGTTTAGTCCAGGACAAAGCCCGCCACAGGTCACTATTGCCGCTTTTGACCAATTGGGATCATGAAATATCTTCGCCCTTGGCCCAGCCTTTTGAAAAGCCGGAAAATTTTTATGATTAGCCAATTTTATAATATTTTTTAATTGGGAGGGGAATACTATCTTATCATCATCAGATACATATTCACTTCTCTTTATAGGATTATCAATAGTACATTCACCAAGTGATTCTATCTCGAAGGAATATTCATCAGGATTATCAATAACCTTTTGATAGATGAACATATCAGATCTCATACAAGCCCACTCCTCTCTATAAAGTCTTCTATCATAATTTAATTAAATTCTGTGTCAAACTAAATATTCAAACCTAATCACTACTAACATAGACTACCGGCTTCGTGTTTATCTTTTGCATCTCACTTAGGGCCCTCTTTTTATCTCCTCTAACTATAGAATACCTCCACTCAAACCCACTCGCCTCAGGTGAGTTATCAATAAATGAAAGCATTTTTGTCTCAAAATTAATGAAAGGTGATATATGGAAGTATTCACAATGCTTAATAAGATATCTATCTTCTCCTATCTTTATCAACCCCGTAGCCAATGAGGTATTGAGTTCTGTCCTTGCAAAACCAGATCTATGATAAGAGACTATGGCAGCATCTGAATCCTCATTATCCATTAACGCAGGGACATACTCAATCTCCTCTAATTCAAACGGAAATATAATCGTTGCACTCCTTGACGCACTAGTATTCTTTGGCGTAAATAACACTCTTACATCTGTTCTAAAATCGTCAACTTTCTTACAAAATACTTCATAGGAATAGAACTCCGAATTAATCTCCTTAAAATGCTGCTCGTCACACTTATCCCTTATCTCGTAGACCTCTGGTGTATCTATCTCTGAAATCTCTTTAGTATAGTTGTCAATCCTTATAGTCTTTTTCATATCCAATTTTTTCCCCAGTGATTTTATTTTCTCTATTGAAATTTCCTTCGCACTTTTTGCGTTACTAAGTGAATACTCAACCTCAATCTGCTTAGGATACCATCCAGTAGAGTCAGAGACCTCTGCATAAGCAAGGAGTCTTTTGACTTTAGTCAGATCCTTCTCATACTCACTGACATCTATCTTACGGATCTTTGCAAACTCTATTAAATTTTCAAAAGAGAGGACATACTTCCGTGCATCATAATTTGACGACAACACCTTATTATCCCTATCGACCTGACCCTTGGTATCTCCCATCCATCTATGAAAGTTACTGGTATCATCCGGTTGCCATGTCCCATCCAAAAGCGGAGGCAATGGTATCGGGGCGATACCCCTTGCCTTTACTGTTGCCAAATAATTACCTATCGAAGTAATCTTATACCCCTCTTTTTCCTTATTAGTAAGTTCCTCTTCATATCTCCTAATTGATTCTTCATCTACCTTATAATTACCTGTGTCAACAAAGTACGGGGAATACCCACCAGTCGCCAGTAGTTCCCCATCATTGAAGAATGACCAATCAACTACAATATTATCCGAATTAACACCAGCCCCAACAACCACTACATCCACGTCATACTTGGAATAAAATGGAGCTACATCTAACTTTCCTTGAAAATACTTGAAAAGATTTTTAGGATATAGCCCTATATTCATATTGTTTTTTTTCATAAACTTGAGCATCCCTTCACCAAACTGTCCCTCCTGAGTAAAGACCACACCCGACGGGAATAGTCCATATTTCTCAAATACGGTCCTATTTAAATCAAACGACCACTGCATATCTATCTCAGGATAAGCCAAAAACAACTGATCAGAATAATGAAACGACACAAATTCAACCTGGCAATTCTTGACAAGCTGTTTCAATTTACTAAATATTTTAGGGAATCTCTCAGCCATAATCTCAAGCATATATCCCTGCATCTCAATAGTAAATACCCAGTTAGGATGCCTTAACAAAATATCCAGTATCGGCTCAAATCCTATTTTTATAATTGCATTTTCATATTTCTCACCACCCCCAGCAATATACTGTATATTGTAATGAAACAGGGAAAGTGAAAATTTATCCTGATAATGCATACCCTCTTTTATCTCTCGAGGTCTACAAGATTCTACCTTTTCAATCACATCATCAACTGACACATCAACCCCAACATCAACAAAACCTGCATCATCTGTTGAAGAAACATCGGCAGGTTTCTTGGCATTATCAGAACAGCTTAAACTCAAAAAAACCGTTGTGAATGCCATCAACAAAATTACAAATCTGTCCATTTTGACTCCTCCAATGGAAATTCTAATACCACAAAATAGCGATTATATAAACTGCAAAAAATCAACAACCAGAAGTAGAGCAATATTTTGCACCCTCTTATAATAAATGTAAAATGCATTTAACAACTCTCTTCTAAAAAGGCTCTTTTACATCCTATGATGACATCCATATTTTTATCATTCGCCCAACTCCTCAGCCCTCACTCAGGTAAATAGAGGAAACAAAATATATGCAGTAACAAGTAAGATAACTGATAGGAATTTACTTAGCTGTAATCTTATGTCTTCTACAATGCAAGAGATCAACAAAGATCATATTCCCCTATAAAATTATAGAAGTGTTAAACTATGATTGTGTAACTCGAAATAGACAAAACATAAACCGTATTTTACATAACAGAGCTTAATTATTCAATAAAGAGACAGCTACAACCTGATAACTCATCGTCTGAAGTAAATCCATTTAATTCTCCCCCTACATCTCCGAATTCACTATCATAGAATCTACTATCAGTAGCAACAACTATGTTGTCTTTTCTTTCCAAGATATCTACGGATATATCCCTTTCATCATTTTTGATTTCAGCGGTATCTACAATTTCAAAGCCGACATCTGTATACGGCACAGGGATGCATCTATTTCCTTCACACAAGTAACTACATTTTTTATCTGTGTATGAATATTCACACCTACCAGCCACGCAAGTACCAAAAGTAGAATAAGCCCTCAATGTCTGTTCATCTACGCAAATATCATGAGGAGGGCTATTACATGTTCCACAACTCCCACCACATCCATCATCTCCACACTCCTTGTTTAAACAACTTGGAGAACAGTTACTCGAAAAACATTCCCTTAATTTCATATCTACTACATCCTTACATACAGGGCAGAACTTATATCCTCCCGTCGGACTCAACGTTCTCATCAAACAGCTATTCTCAGTAGGTCTATACATACCATTATATGAACATCCAGCAAAACATCCAGTCCCCGGAACACCCGCCCATTTGGTACACTCAGAATCCCACACACAGTTCGGACCTTCTCCATATCCATCTATACCATATTCATATTCATCCCACAATCCACCAAAAGAATGTCCGACTTCATGAACAGCGACTTCCTTTGCATAGTAACTTATATCCCTAAATGTAACGGCATAGGTATATTCGTCACCACATTGCGAACTGTCTTTATGACCTGACCCACCATATTCGTTCATATTGGTTATAACTAGGATTTCATCATAACTCAATCCCGCCACCGCAGAAAAGACCTTATTTGCATCACAACAAATTAATCTTTGAATCCCATTACAATTATTATAGCAACCAAGAGAGGAGGTATTATCAACCCTAATTATCCTTATTCTATTAAGATTGGACTTGAAAGGTTCAATGGAACCAAAAAAGTTTGCAATAGTTCGTGCATCAGTCTTAAACTGACTCAAGTCACTACCATAATTATCAGCTACAAACAGGAAGTCAAAACAACTATTTCCAGAACAACTCCCCAGTATTACCTCAGTAGGTGGCGGCGACAAAGAAGTAGCAAATGGCGGCAGTTTAACATTGAATACAATCGAATTGATTTTAATCTTGGAGATCTTTGGGTCAAAGGGTATCCTAACAACAGCAGAATTCTTTTCAATCTTTATCTGAAATGATTCACCAGTATATGGATCCGGCGGAACATCTATGAAAAGAGGGATGTTAAATGTGGTAAAAAAAATCTCTCTCGACTGGTCATCAAGCACTGACAATGTGTACTCCCCCCCATACCTTTTTTCTGCAAAACCATGAGTTCTAATATATGAGACAATATCTATCTTCCCTCTCTCATACTCAATGATCATTTCAATAATATCACCTGCATATAATGACTCAAAAAAAGATACCAAAAGAAGAACTAAAAAAACAATACTTCTCATGAAAACTCCTTACTCCTCATATTCAATAGAAATCAATTTTACCTTTTTATCAATATCTCTAATCTCATCCAAAAAACGAGATCTACGTTTTATAAACAGGTTTGAATCTTGTCTAATAACTGAGTTTGGATAAGAGAGATAAAGATGGTCTTTGGCTCTGGTTATTGCAACATAAAATAATCTTCTTTCTTCCTCAAGCTCGCGATCCTTACTCATAGAATACTGTGATGGGAACATCCCTTCAGCTAATCCCATAATAAAGACACTCTTAAACTCAAGCCCCTTCGCCTGATGCACTGTTGAGAGGACCACATAATCATCAATGCTCTTCTCAGCACCTTTGCCTCTTTCTACCTCCAGATTACTTATAAGAGACAACTCTGAAAACAATTCCGATAAGTTGTTATAACGAGATACAAAATCAACAAAGAATTCTACGTCTATTAATCTCTCTACCGCATCCGGATAATGTCGCTTTAAGAAGTCCGAATAGAACTCTTTGACAAATAGACCTAAAATCTCCGATGGTCTCTCATCTCTTAACTTCTCAACACCTATCATAATCCTTTTAAATTCCTCAAAGCCAATCTTCGCTTTACCCGAGGGTGGATCCTTTACACTTTTAATCCACTCAAATATGTCCATCTTTGAAGCCAAAAATTTATCTCTCAGAGTCTTAGCAGCCGAATTCCCTATCCCGGAGAACATCTTAACAAGCCTTCTAAAAGAGATCTCATCATCTGTATTGTAAAGAATCCTCAAAAAGGCGGTTAGGTCCTTTAGGTGAGCCTGCTCAAAAAACCTGAGTCCACTTCTAATTACAAATGGGATATTTGCCTTTGACAGCTCCATTTGCAATTCCATAGAATGAGAATGCGCCCTATATAGGACCGCAATCTCAGACGGTTTATGACCATCATTGATAAGCTCGGCTATTCGTGATGAGATAAACCGTGCCTCTTCTTCTGAATCCTCGGCAGAGACAAGCCACGGCTTATCTCCCTCTCTTCGAATTGGTTTCAATTCTTTTTTAAATTGTTCTTTATTACTGGAAATAATATCCTGAGCTATTGAAAGTATATTCTCCGTTGAGCGATAATTAAATTTCAGATTAAATATCTTGCAATCCTTATACCTCTTAGGGAAATTGAGCATGTTGTCGACACATGCACCTCTGAATGAGTAGATTGATTGGGCATCATCTCCAACAACCATAATATTATTTGTCTCAGATGCAAGTAAATAAGCTATCTCTGCCTGAATAGGCGATGTGTCTTGAAATTCATCTACAAGAACATAGGAAATCTCCTCTGTTATTGACTTCTTAACCTCTTTGTGTTGAGAAAGAAGGATAAAGAAGAATTTTAATATATCATCAAAGTCCATCAGAGACAGAGTCTCCTTCTTATGATTATACCTTATAAATACCCTTGTAATCTCATCTGCATATTTAAGAAGATACGGTCTCTTTTCAAGGATTATATCTTCTGCGCTTTTTAATGTATTTATCATCAAACCATATAAATCCAACAATACACTGGCCTGTATAAATGAATCTCTTTTCAGAGAAAGTTCGTCTAAAGTAAGCTCGATGAGCTCCTGTGAGTCCTCATTATCCAAAATAGTAAATTCCTTTTTAAATCCAAGCACCTCTGCAAATTTTCTTAAATAAGCAACTGCAATATGATGAAAAGTCCCCCCAACTACAAATGAATGATAGTTTGAAACGATCTGACCTACGCGAGACAGCATCTCCTTGGCGGCCTTATTCGTAAAGGTAAGTAAAACGACCTTGCCCCTCAAATTCATTTTTGAAAGAAGATAAGCAACCCTATAAGTAATTACCCTTGTCTTCCCGGAGCCGGCTCCTGCAATACATATAGAAGGTCCTAGATCAGACGTTACAACCTCTAACTGCTCTTCATTTAACAGCTCCTCAAACTTCACTGTTATATCGGATTTAGTTCCAGGATATTTTATTTTATATACACTGTCCTTGTCTGGAATTCTGTACATAGATATGCAATTATACATTTTCAATTCAATTATGCAAACTAAAAACTCGAACCCAACAATTTAAAGGGCATTCTTTGTCGTTTATATATTCAAATTTAGTAAATTTATGACCAAAGAGTAGCTATTTTATCAACAGAAAAGTAAAACTGACATAATACTTTTGCTTTTTTAGAATTTATTATATAATAAATAAGCTTACAAGGAGGTAACACAATGAGAAAGATCCTCGTTCTAACTTGTTTTGCTGTATGGGGGACACTATTGTATCTATCATGCAGCGAGGATACAAGTCAACCCGATGATACACAAATAAAAACCGATATAGGTACAGAAGATACTATTGAGATAAGAGATGAATTCATTATACCAGATACAACCCAAGACAACATCGAGATATCTGATACAGAGCCATCAGATGTTATATCAGATATTTTACCTGATAAACCAGAAAATGACACATCTCAGCCGGATGGTGGTATAACAGACATAGGAGTAGAGGTTGAAGACGTAATTACTGATGTAAATCCATTGCCCCCAGCCAAAATCATTGCTGGCTCTGGAATCGACATAACTTACAATGGAAAGCCAAGACAAATAAGGATTGACAATACTTATAACACTGTAAAAGACATTAAGATGTCGGTTCCAGATTCAAGAGTACCATATTATTTGAGAGTAGACGAACTTCACTTTGATCTACTATTTGGAGATACAGACGGCTCTAAGAACCTATCTGACGGTGATAAACTCATTAGAATTATAATCTCAAACGACTTCTATGGTGAGACAGAGGGAGGAACAAGTACTAAGGATCCTCTCTCAAAGGCGAAGGGCGAATTTGGGAACTCCGACCATCAGTCAACAATGAGTATCGAAGGGAAAGAATATACACTTAATTTTTATTTCAAAAAGGGTATAAATATAGCCACCGATAGCTCCCAAATAATAACGGGATTTACAATATATAGACCTCAAAGAGTTGTTCCATCTTCGGAAATAGATTATGAGAACACCAAGGTCCTGGGCATAACTGCTGACATCGCACTATTTATGAGCGCTGCAACAAAAATATCAGAAATGAGAAACATACTTGGGCCGGAAGATGTCATGGTTGAAGACACCACCAACAAACTTATCTACTATAATTATCTCTCCATTGGATTTACAGCCATAGATTCACAAACAAATTCAGGTGATGTCAAGACTATCACTCTCTACCCCCCTTACTTTGGCAAATTAAAAGGAACAAGCCTGACATTAGGGGCATCAAAGAATAATATCGAATCTTTCTTTAACTCGAAATATGGAATGCCAAAGACGCTCCAACAAGGAGACGCCACAATCTACTACTATGTAATAAAGACAAAAGATCTGGGATTGAAAAAGTATGACATCTGTTTAGGCTTCATATACAACCAAAATGATAATGTTGCTGCCATCTTAGTAGGTCTGCCCATAGAGAAGAAGTAAAACAACACATAATGAAGTTTTCACTTGGCTTTAGAATCTTCATAGGTTTTCTCACTATAAATCTACTCTATATTTTTGTTCTAATTGTAGCTATAATAGGTCTAAGTCGAATCAGTAAAAATGCCTCTGTTTTTACAAATACATACATGCCTCTATACAGATTTGCGCAACGAATAGAAGGTCCCAAATACACCAAAATAGAAGATATCAAAAATGCACTTGAAATAGAGGAAAAAGAGGAGAAAATTGCTGCTATAGAATTTCACCTGCTCTCTTTCAAAAATTACAGTAATGAATACATAGCAAAGATTAAGAACTTACTGGCATCATCAGAGAGTGTCTTTTTAAACTCAAATGAAGAAAAATCATATAACCAACTGATTGATAGGATTAAATCTCTGGAACAAAAGACAGAACAATACAATAAGACAATTGAAAAACTTATTGAATCAATAAAACTGGGTATATATCCTGGGCCAATAGACTACTTTATTCCAGTAGAAAATGCCGAAGCCATCTTAAAAAAAGAACAAAAACTTCTAATGATGCAAATCGAGGGTTTGATCAGATTGCTAATAAAAAAAATAGAGGACGAAGAGAGTACGATAAAATGGCAACTCATCGTTTTTACCATACTTGTATTCGTGGTTTCCATAATTGTATTGATCAACTTAGAGAATAGACTAAAAAAGATTATAAACTTCTCTTCAAAATTGGACTCAATGATACTTAGACATCAGTTTGAACCTATAAAAGTTGCAGACGAAGATGAAATAT
The DNA here is from genome assembly GCA_026416535.1 of Deltaproteobacteria bacterium. Taxonomy (GTDB): domain Bacteria; phylum Myxococcota; class SpSt-1050; order SpSt-1050; family SpSt-1050; genus SpSt-1050. The sequence continues at coordinate 1,652 of JAOAFA010000003.1, read as the reverse complement.
CGGGCTTAATAAATAGTATTAACAACCTCACTTCAGAATTCTTAAAGATACAGAAAGAAACGGAAGAGAACCGAAATCAACTCTTAACCCTGACCGCAAACCTTAGAAAACTCAATGCAGAACTTGATTACCTAAAATCATTTAATGAAGGGATCATCAATAGCATTAAAATTGCTATCATAGTCTTAAATGAAAAACTTGAGACAATCAGGTTTAACCCAGCAGCAAAGGCACTTTTGGGTCTTTCAGATGTGGAATTGAATAAAAACTTCTTTCAAATCTTTCCACAGCTTGAAAATAAAGATGTTAGAAATTCAATAAATGTGGCCTTGTTTGAAAAGAGAATGCAACTAATAGAAGAGATTCAGGTTTTGATTAATAATGGACATCTCATACTTGATATAATAATCTCTCCATTTGTGGGAGAAAACAACGAGATTAAAGGTATAATAATGATAATAGAAAATAGAACCGAGATTATCAAAACCAAAAGGCTTCTAAACCAGAGCGAACGTCTTGCTACCATCGGTAGAATGGCAGCCCAACTTACTCATCAAATAAAAAATCCTCTCTCAACTATAGGACTGAATCTTGAATTTATAAGAGAAGACATATTAGAAGATAGATTTAACAAGGATGACCATATCAAAAAACTCAATCTTATACAATCCGAGATAGAAAATCTTGTAAAGCTATCAGATGAGTACTTAAGATTTGCCAAAATATCAGAACCTAAGATTGAAAACATTGACATAAACGGTCTCATTAGTGGGATTATAGAATTATATGAAACAGAATGCAAAAATAGAAATATAGAAATCCTCTTCCAACCTTCAAAGCAGCAAGTGACAATAAAAGGTGACTATAATCAATTACGACAAGCAATAATAAACATATTTGTCAACGCCATGGAATCCCTAGTAGATGGGGGTAAAATTACAATTGCTACAAGCATATCTAATGGAATAGCAGAGATTAATATCTCAGATAATGGCAGAGGTATTAATGAATCCATCATACCACATATATTTGACCCGTTTTACACAACAAAAGAGAGTGGTATAGGATTAGGTCTCTCTATAGCCGCTCAGATAATAAAAGAGAGCGGAGGAAAAATAGATTGTAAAAATAACTCACAAGGCGGAGCCACCTTTTTAATATCAATCCCCATATAAGATTTAGTTACTAAGGCAACAATAAAAAATAATCCATACGGCAAAACTTATATGCCTATCTCATCACAGCAATTATCAACCCCAGAAACATTAAAAATCTCATCTATCTTATCAATCAAAAGAACCGGATCCGTAATCTTCATCAACTCAGAACGAAAGGTGGTAGAATTTTTAAGCCCCTTTGTATACCAGATTATATGCTTTCGAATTTTTAACACTTCTCTTTCTGGGTATTTAGAGTTTAAAACTGCTATTCGAACATGCCTTAACAAAATATCTCTCACAAACTTAGGAGTCGGTATAAAATTCTTATCTAGGATTTCCCTTATAAGGAACGGTCTGCCCAAAAGTCCTCTTCCTATCATAACGGCGTCACACCCTGTCTCTCTTTTCATCCTGAAAAAATCCTCTCTTGACCTGACATCCCCATTTCCTACTACGGGAATCTTAACACTTTTCTTAACGATTTCGATATGT
>JAOAFA010000093.1 GCA_026416535.1 Deltaproteobacteria bacterium | reverse complement strand
GTGGGGTCATCTGAAAGATATACTCTATCAAGTGAGCTACCTGAGAGCTTACCCTGATTTTTTATCTGATACCCATTTATCGGGTCGATATTTCCCCATTCAGCAACAGTGTCTACCCGCAGGGTATACCTGATATACTGGACCCCATAAGGCTCAAATGATATACTTTTTATGACGATGGTGCTCTGTGTAGATTCGTTGACCGAACCCGGAGGCGCTGTGAGACTAACGATCCGAGTATGCTTTGGAATTATGTCCTCAAATTTTTCAATGGTTATGGGGAAAGATGAATTGCTCTTTATTTTAATCTCATAGTTAATACTATCTCCAGGCTCCACATAACTTTTCTGTCTCCCATAAGGGTCTGTTATTGACAAAACCTTCTTTGTAAATTCAGATATTGAGGCAACCTTAACCAATGTTGAGACACTATTAGTCCTAAAAGGTGTGATTTCATTACAACTTATTACTGCAAAATTGTTAATATACGTACCACCACCCGTGTTGTCATTTATCTTGACCTTAAACTGGATCCTTTTACGATTCCCTATACCCGCCTTAACAGTTCCTATATTCATACCGGAAAAGAGTGGTGAATTCCCACCCACATCAGCCACAAGAGTATTATCAAGATATGTAGAGTTTGGCACATAAGTTGTATTTATTGGCAGAGTATCAGTAACAACTACATTGGTCGCATCTAAAGAACCTGTATTTATAATATCAATTGTATAAGTAAGTATCTCACCCGCCGACGCCTCTAATTTATCTACATGTTTCTGTGAATTTTCAAAGATTGGAGCAATAGTATCAAGTCCAAGGGCTATAAAACCCAGGAAGACACTCTCACCACCTCCTGCCCGAGAATCGTTGAAGTCAGGCGCATTCGGGTTGCCTGATATTGGATGAACCGGGAAACCATCTCCAACACCAGCCTGAACAATGATAGATGTATCTCCCGGTCTTAAAATATTTAATCCCCCGACTCCAATATTAAAAGTATCTATATCAACTCCTACACCATTTGCCTCAACAGCCGAATAAGATGAATTCCATATATTCTTTGGTGGGTTTGCACTATTCTGAAGATAAATATATTCTCCTCCCTGTCGTTTTACCCTGATAAAATCATCACAAGTTACACAATAAAGTGGGTCTGTCTTTGGGAGAAGAGATTGTTCAGGTTCACCCAGTTGTGAATCCCCTTCAAGCCCGAAGAATGTAAGCTCTGCATATGCAGGATCCCCTACTACAAATCCATCCAAAGTAAATGGAGGAGCAATACCAGCGGAACTTGTTGTCTCATCCAGATGATAAAATCCATCATAAACAACAATGTCTCTAAAACGCGGAAAATACTGGGACTCCCATATTATCAATAACGACCATCCAGCATACCTTGCCTGACAATGTGGATCCAAATCACAATTTGATGATATAAATGCATCTATCGAACCCACAGTATATCTATCCCCCCGCCTTACTGACAATCCTTTTAGCTGATTTGTTACATCTGCACGGCAGTAATAAAAGTTCCCGAGAGAAAGAGGCATTAATATACACTGATTTGTAGAGATACTATGAGTTTGACCATACGGAGTCTTAATTACCGCCGTATTATCTGCCAAAGCAGGATAGTCATAAGTAGACCCAGACCAAAATAAAAATGCCTTCTTTATCTTTGCATCAGATGGGAAATCTTGTGTAAATGCGGCAGATGTCTCGGACAACAGATAAAAATTATACATTCCATATTCATATTGGTCAGCAAGAGTTAGCGTCGAGCCAATCGCAGCATAAGAACCTCTCAGTTTGTTCTCTTGATATATTTTCGTAGGTGGACTACCATCCACATCAGCCCAAATATATGCTGAATAAAGAAACACTATATAAAGCAAAAATATTCTTAATACAGATAGCATTAGTCTTATATATTAGTAAAAGAGCACCTAAATTGCAATAATTAATAATATGAGTTCTCATAATTTTATTGGGATTTAAAAATCACGAGGGATATCTTTTATAACAAACTACTGTTAAATAAACTTAATGAAAAGGAGAGAAGTCCATAGAAACAAGCCAAACGACTACGAAATAGAATTGGCATGTCTTTTAAATACACTGAGGCTATCAGTTCCAAGGAACAGGCAACAGATGATTAACTCCAGATTTATTGAAAAGGACACATTTTCCTTGACTGGTCTTATAATAACTACTTTTCTAATCTACTAAATCTCTATATGACAAGTTTATGATGTATTTACCACAACATGCTTGCTATCTTCTTAGACACCCAAGTGCGTTTTTACACATCAGGAACAGAATAGTAAGGAATTTCAATTGAAAAAGAGTATAAAACGGACCTGATTATAAGACTTTTATTGGGGGTCATCGAGAATGCTACAATTGGAGTACTTTTTCGGGTATAAATGTGTTGAGAAACATTGCATATATTTTCGCTATTCTGGCAGTTCAAGCAAGACAATCAATCATTGCTGCCCTCTAGGGGAGGCTTTGACTCAAATCATACGATATCCTTACCTTTCTTCTACAGAAAAGGTTATCGTCACATACTTATTACATTGTTAACAAAAGTGTAGATCTTAAGTCTTTACTGTGAGACTATGATCAACATTTATAAATACTCTAGGCTTTACTATCACTGTCCGACAAAGCAAATCGGTTAAAATCAGAGCAGTAAATTACATGAGCAGCCACTAGATCCATTTGAGCCAATATTGAAATTATCTTTAACCCCCACATCTCCGATGCTATTATAAGAATCAGTTCCTACAAAAACATCAGAAGCACGGTCTGGATCACCTCCTGACATGTCATTGACATCATAAGCATCATATATTTCTTCCAAAAGCACATCAGGTAAAGTATCTATTCCATCTTCTATAACAAGGTTGTCATGGGAGATAACAACTTCATTCAGCACAATATAATCACCATCTCTCATGTAATCAGAGGGCTTTCCATTTACTATTACCTGCTCTGCAACAGGCGCATAAATCCTTAGTCTTGCTGAGAGTGAGTCAGATATTTCAATTCTAAGTAGTTTTCCATCATTTTCGTAATACACCATTATTTTGTCCAGATACCCCAGATAATCAATCAGGTTGACTCCGCTCTCAGATAAATACGAACCCTTATTCATTGCACATCTCTTATGACCAGAATTATCTCTTCTGACAAATCCGAGCAAACCGTCAGTCTCAAATGAAGTCTCCTCACTCTGAATCCTTATCCTGCTATGTTCCATATCGTCCTTAATTTCTTTAAATATAATATAATCAGTAAAATCCTTATATTTGAATATTGCCCCATCGCATGCAACAGATGAACAATCAATTGATTTCTCCTTCACTATCTGACAGTCTTCTTTATTGATGCTCATATCAGAGAAACAAAAAAGTGTCCTGAAAAGCGCATCTTTTGTATTTTTTCGCCTCATAAGAAATGGGACATCTTCACCCCAACCGACCGGAGCAGTACCTACAATTGTATCTACTGGGAAATCCTCCTTGGGAAACGAAATCCCTAAAAACCTTGACATTATCTCAAAGTCTGCCAATCTATATTCACCGTATTCAAAGGTAAGCACAATATCGTCTACATAAACTGATGAAGTGGCTTTACCTCCACTCTGATATCCAATTTCAACAACAAAATTCTTTACAGGATAGTCTATCTTCCCGTCATTGTTTCCCAGATAGTGTGTCCAGTTCTCAACATCAGTGGCATCAATTTTTTTAAAATCCATAAAATTGATGTTACCTACAGAATAGACAAATCTCTCATCTGTGGCATCATAAATCCTTATTTTCAGTGAGTTATTACTGTTGTCACCTTTGATATAAGAGGAGACCTTGAGTAATTTCCCCATGTCTATTTCGGGAATATTTATCATATAAAGAATATACCCTTTATTTGTTTTAGAGAAATCGTAATTCATCCTTCCGCTGCATCTGCCGCTGCTAGCTACATTACAGTCCCTGACAAAAGATGCTGAGTTTGCACTCTCACTTGACCATATAGAACCTATAGATGCTTCCTCATTGTCCGAGAAATCAGTAAGCAGAAAATCTGATTTCTCATCATTGAGCCTCTTAGTACTGCTCAGGTATTGATATCCATTTTTGTTCTCTGCAAAACTATAGGGTGAAGAGAAATTTTCTATTCCACTGAATTTACCATTCAGATGAATTACCCAGTCATACTTATGCTGGTTTCCGTCTTTTGAATAAACATCAAATCTGTCGTAAACATATCTGTCTGTCACTATCACATTTCTTGAAAGAGAGGCACTATCGTTCGCATCATCTGAGCCAATTTCAAATAAAACAACATCATAGATATCATGTAAATAAGAAATATGACCTTTAGCCTCTTTCTGATTTGATGCGTCCACTACAACAGTATTATGAGCAACGGTGCTCTTGTCATATTCATCGTGAATAGGGAGTGCATATGAGTGTGTCCCTGAATCAACTGCAATCTCTTTCCCCAGAGCATAAAGGACAAAACTCAGTTTATCATAATGACCATGCCAGCCACCGTGAGGACCAAAATCTGCTGCAAGATAAATCGGGTTTTCCCTGTTTGTCCTTGCTATTACATAACCGCTCTCCTCGAGCAGAAGGCTTTTATCATAAGAAGAACCTGAGCCTGAAATATTTTCTGCGCCCCAGAAAATACCTTCATAGGATCTTGATTGCTTATCAATAGGGAATGCCATTATCTCTTCCCCTGTCCAGTTGTATGCAAACTCATAAAGTCCATTCTGTCCTTTTATATCTGCAATTCCACTATCATTAAAAGGAGGAAGTCTTCCATCGGGTTCTGAAAACAGAACCGGGAGCTCAAACATTCTCCTCAGTGATTCTTCCTTGGTGTAGTCAATACCATATCGTCTGAGCATTTCTGTAGTAAAGACAAGAGGTCTTAAGGCATAGAAATGATATCCCCAGGAACCTTCATACCAGAAACCATCAGATGTAATGCTCTTATTCAGTTGAAAGAGGAAACCGTTTGATTGGTCATTGAGGGCAATAGAGACAATCCCAAAGTCATCGATTGCAAACCCGATTGCTGTCATTGCAGCATTGTGCCAAGACTGCCAATTGCTATTCCCTGCTTTACTCTTTTCTATTACTTTAAAACCCTCATACAATAATGAATTTTCAATTAGCAATTTCTCCTCTGAATTAAAAACACCACCATCCTTTAGAAGTTCATATGCCCACGATATATCTATAAACCAGATGGATTCATCCAGAGTCTGGGACAATACCCTCCCTCCACTGTTCGTGACTTTATTATTCGTATCGTGTATAGGATAAAGAGGGTACTTTTGCGCATACCTGAGAAGAATATCCTTTGCCATTGATGAGTATTTGGGTTCGTTTGTAAATAAATAACTCTGGGCAAGTCTTAAAGCCGCTTTTGCAAGGTCATTGTGCATTCGGGTATAAATAACCTGGTCATACGGGAAGCCTGAATATACCTTACCGCACTTTGGACATTTGTGAGTCATTGGAGGGATGTATGTGAGATACGAATTATCATTCTTACAGACATACCACATTCCCCACTGACCGCCTTCCGGCGGGAGGTCCCAATTGCTTACGCCGTATTTTGTCTTAAAATTGCTCTCCCAGTTGTTAGCATATTTTATTATTGAATCCAATTGCGACTTTGCCCAACCATATTTTGTTGCCCAGTCTAGAATTCTCATAATATCATTTGAGTCAGCAAGCATATAAGGGTGCTCTCTTTTCTTCACAGGGACAGCAGGTATCACCTCTGCGGTATCTACTATAGTATTATTTTGCTTTAGGTATAATGCAATCTTTTCTGATTTGAGGTAATTTTGCGGGACCATAATATCAGGTGTTATATATACGAGAAGTGTGATTTCCCTTGAGCCAAGGGGTGGAATATTTACAACACTCTCTGAAATATACAACTGAAATCCCAATTTAGATTTACCCAACTCGATAGAATATTCCACATCTGTTTGGGACTTATTTTGAATAACAAATTTGTATTCGTAGACAAAATCATCACCAATCCATTGCTGTCTCTTGCTTTTAAAATAGATTACTGACTGTGAAAATACCATTGAATCAAATCGTAAGACCGTATCTTTCATAGGCTGATGATTCCAGCCATCGGAATTGAATGAAATGTAATTAATCTTATTCCAGCCCACAGGGTTTCTTGATGCCTGAAAAGAGGAGAGCGGAATCCTGAAATACTTCCAGCCTGAAAAATCAATTACAATTTCCTTTGAATAGTAATCCCAACCAGCGGGATCCGATGGATTATCAGAATCAAGAACAATCTGGAGTTTTGCCCCGTTTGCCTTCTCCGAATGAGCCCAGAATCCCAGAAAATCATACCCATTTAAGTCGAACGGTGGACTAAAGTTTTTTCTGATTCTTTTTACAGCAACAGTATCCTTCCACAAACCAGAATAATTACCCTCCATTTTAAGAGCATCATCTCTCTCAAGTCCCATCCAATCACTAACATCCTCAAAATCATCAACAATAATAGAATCAGCAGACAAGTATGA
>JAOAFA010000009.1 GCA_026416535.1 Deltaproteobacteria bacterium | reverse complement strand
ATTTGCAGGAATGGCTGATATTCAGGGGATTGACTTTTATGTCGCTGCCTGTGCCCCTCATATTACAGCCTGGGGAAAACATCCGCCGCTCAGAGGTGCTTACGACTACCTGAAGAATACCAGAAATAATCACATGCCTCTTCCCACATGGATGTATGCTCAGGGTCTGTCTCCTGTATGGAATAAAAATGATGGCAAGATTCATGTTCAGCCTGATCCACAGGAGATCATTGTTCAGGGTTATTCTGTTATGGCGGCAGGGGGAAAAGGATTAATGTGGTTTCAGATGAACCAAGAAGAGGCGGCATATAAACCATCAAGGTGGGCAGCGATTGCAGAGGTTAGCAGGACATTTGCATCTCTTAGAAAGTATTTAAGAGAGGGTGATATAACAGGAATGATTAAAGGAAGTAGTGATGCAATAGTAGAAATGATAAGAAGTGAAGAAGCACTTATTGTCCCTGTGATTGGACTTAAGACCTCTAAGGCTCCAACGGATATATCCTGTGGCGCATCGCTCCTCAGTGAGGCAATGGTGCCTCACTGGATTTTAGCTGACCAAACAGTTAGTTTTGAGATAACAGTTCCTGATGACTTTGGTGTGTACGAAATCTTTGAGATTTCGCAGGGCAAAATATCTCCTTCCAAGGTCAATTACATATTAAATGGCAGGAAAGTAACAGTCGAAAACGTGTCTATCAGCAACTCCGTCCCAGTAAGGATATTCGTTTTTGCAAGAGATAAAACTGTAAGGCAACAAGTATCAGCTATCTTGAAGTAGAGGCAGTTTTACCTTACATAAGTCTTCAATTGTATCTTTAAGCATTATCTATTTTGAAAAGTTCATCTCTGAAGGTGTGATATCCTTGACAATCGAACTTTCTATGCCTGGTTCCGATTATAAGTGGTAATGAGATATCATATTCATATTCCCCTCAAGTGTGTCAAAAGTATAAAGGAGTGGTCCAATCAGTAAGAAGATTAGCAAAGTAATTAGTAGGTATGATAAGATTCGACTTGAGGTTGTGACTGATTTTGTGCTTTTTCAATATAAGTTTATCTTCTAAACTCAAATTTTCCGAACCTTATATTTTGCTTGCCAAATGTGTTTATGACCTCAAAATCAATAATATTATCGCCTTCCCCTCTATAGCATCTGAGCTTAATAGTTTCGCCGGGATAGACTGGGTAGGCAAATCTGCCGCTCATATAAATTAATTTACTCTTGTCACTTGATGCAAATCTCTTTAAAAGTTCATTGCAAGTCATAGCAAATACGCAAACACCATGCAGGATGGGTCTTTTTAGCCCCACAAGCTTTGCAAATAGGCTACTTGTGTGGATCAAATTGTTATCTAATGAGGCTTTCGCATATTTCCTGGCTTGATCCGGATCAGTCTTTATCTCTGTTGTAAATATGGTTTCCTTTTCTACCTCTTCTCTTTTGGATTTCTCACCCTTTGGGTTTCTTATAAGTAATCCAGCAATAGCCTCTGCTACCTCATTAGATTCCCTTCTGATCAAAAAAGATAGTCTTAACAATTCTCCAGCGGATGTATCTACTATTTCTTTAAGTTCCATCTTGAGACTTAATCTATCTGAGATATAGATAGGGGAAAGCCACCTAATTGATAGCTCTCCGTGTACCATTTTTAAGATGTTCATCCTAAGTTTTGGGTCTGTGATAAAATTCATAAGGAATGGATGGATTAATCTACTTACAAACAAAGGAGGAATTATGCTGTTTTCGGAGTAGAAATTAACGTCATCTTTGGTTGCCTCAGCGTAAGATTTTATGTCTTTAATTGAAAAAGTGGGTAATTCAAATTCCCGGGAAAACCCCACCATCTCCCTATTTAAGTTTTTATACAATAGGTGTTTTAGTGCTGTTATTATCAGGTTTGAGTTTGTAAGCATATCCGGGTTAAACCTCTTTTATAACCTTGAGTGCATCGTCAACGGCATTGAGAACCTGATTCAAATCTTTCTCTGTGTGTCTATAGCAGATATAACTATGGTGATAGGGTTGCATAAATACACCCGCCCTTATACACTCTGTGTAAAATTTAATTCGTCTCTCCTTGTATTTCCCTGCTTCATCTCTTGGGAATGTAAAGAAAGGCATTGGTGGAATTCCAGATAGATTAATTATATCAGAATAATTCTCCGTTAGCTTTCTTAGCTCGTTGAGGAGCCTGCTTCCTTTTTTCCAGATATTTTCAATTACTTTGTTCTTTTTTAGGAACTTTATTGTTTCTATTGAAGCCACCATCTCAAGAGAGTTATGAAAGAATGTAGAAGATATAAATACCTTTCCCTCTGTGACTACGTTCATAACCTCTCTACTCCCAGAGATCGCAGATATACAATACCCATTTGCCATTGCCTTACCAAAAGTCGCAAGGTCTGGTTTTACACCATATTTTTTCTGGGCACCGCCAAGAGAGACCCTGAAACCTGTTCTGATTTCATCCAGAATCATGATTGAGCCGTGCTTCTTTGTAAGCTCCCTTATAGCACTAAAGAATTCCTGTGTTGGTTCTACAACAGGCTCATTTAGTGGATGACCGATCCCTGTTACAATGACTGCTGCAATATCGTTTGGGTATTCTTTGAATAACCTCTCGAGTGCCTCCACATCATTGTAGTGAATTTCAAGTGTATCTTCATATGCCTTCGGTAGAATGCCGCCCTTGACTTCTACACACCAATCATGCCAACCATGATAGCCACTTCTAATTATCTTTGTCTTTCCCGTATATCCCCTTGCAATTCTAATTGCTCCTGTAGTTGCATCTGACCCCGTTCTTACAAGAATTGTCTGCTCAGCACAAGGTATTAAGTCAGCAAAGATCTTGCAAAGTTCGTTCTGATAGACTTGTGGTAGATTAAAGCAGAATCCATACTTCATCTGTTTGACTACAGCATCGTCTATCTCTTTCTCTCGGTGGCCTATTATAATAGGACCATAGGAGCAGAGCAAGTCAACATATTCATTACCATCTACATCAGTAATTCTTCCACCCTTCCCAGATTTCATAAAAATAGGATATTCACCTGGAATAAAATTTATGGGTCTTCTAATACCGGTAACACCCCCAGGGATGAATTTTTTTGCCTCTTCATATAACTTGATTGAATTCTTAAGATTTAGTTGTTTCCTTGGCATGCATTAAACCTCCTTATCTCATGAGTAAATCAGGATATCTCAATAATACCTTCTTTTTCAAGTTTTTTTAAAAAGGAATCAACATCCTTTTCAACTCTTTGTAATGTTGTATCGTATTCATTTATGATCTTCCTTATAAGGGCCTTTTTTGATATTTTTTTCTTAATATTTTTTACAATAAAAGTCCCGGTTTCATTTAGTATAATTAGAGTACCATCATCGGGTCTTACTAAGGCTGATTCATTCTCCATTATCCTAAACACAGTACCTTCTTTCAATTTTACAAAGGTATCTTTTTCTCTCTTCATCGGATTAACTCCTTCTTGTTATAAGTCAGAATAAATCGATTCTACCTTTTATGCAATAAAAGGACTGTGGTTCAAATAGCAATTAATATAGCAAAAGGCAATAATTAATTTTTTTATATTGTCGATTCGCAGTATAAAGTGATTTATTAAAATATAAAGGCGAGGTTTTATTCCTCGCCTTCATATCTAAAAAAGCCTACTGGATATTATTATTCAATGCAACTGTTGTTGCTCGGGAAACAGAGATTGACTCCTTTTACATCCTTACAGGTAAAGCCCGTGGGACAGGCATTTGGATCTTGAGGATTGCAGGATGCCAAACAGTACTTGTCTTCACTTCCATCTGGAACAGCAACGCATCTATTTGGTGGATTTGGATTGTTATAGTTCTCATTTCCGCTATTGCAATATGCATCTTCAAAACAGGGTGAACATAATAGTTCTGTCATAGGAATGCAAATTCCTTGATAGAGTTGACCGAGTCCGAGCCATGACTCGTAACAGGCATATCCAGATGGACAATCTGTATTGGTTTTACAAAGGCTTGAGCACCTCCCGTTGTTTAGACACAGGTCTGTCTCGCATGGTTTTTCAACACAACCTTCGTAGCAGGCCTCATCAGAGCTACACACCTTACATTCACCATTAAAGCCTGATCCACCTTGAGTGGGAGCTGAGCAATATGAGTAGACCTTACCGCCTTTGGCGTCAAATCCAAACATTTTACACACCTCTCCATTCGAACAGTCTTTGTCGCCGCTACACTCTTTGCCCGAACCTGATATTGGGATGCATAAGTTGGTTTGATTTACTGTCTCATAACCCTCGGAGAGGGGTTGTGGCATACATTTCCATGTGTAATTTCCAGCATTTCCATAATCACAATTTGTGCCTACGTTGTCACATGTCCCCGAACAGTAACCTACTCTTAGACAGAGATTTGTGGAGCAAGAGAATGAAGCCTTACATTGTTGCCCTGGCTTACTAGCACCTGCATATTCTTTGGCACATATGGAGGTTGTGTTGTCCTCGTATGTATTTGAGTTTAAAGGATCATCGTTTTCCTCATTCCCAAATAGTAATTTGCATATCTCTCCTGGAACCTTACAATCAGATGCCTTTTCGCATTTTGTTGGCTTTTCGCCACCTTGATAGACTGTGGGTAGGCAGATTCCCATATTTACAATTGTGCAGCCCGCCTCATCAAGACTCATACCTAATTCACGGCATACGCCCTTAAAGCCATTTCCATAATTACAAGCACAGTTTTCGTTGCTACAATTTATATTATTAAGGCAGACAGTCTTTTCATCGTTCGGGTTTGCCTTACCACACCTCAGACTACAACATTCACCATCTGTTCTACATTCTTCGTTTAGTATCTTACAGGCGGGATGGCAGAAGTTTGCACACTTACCCTCTAAGCAGAAAAGAGAACAACAATCTAAATCATCAGTGCAGTCTTCTCCTGCCCTCTTCCCTAATTTCGATAGTTCACAGGTAGCAGCACAACTCGTGTTAAGACCAAGGATAGCCTGTCCTGTTTTATCGAGTGTAAAAGTCATTTGGCACTTTTTATCACCCTCACATGTCAAATCACCATAACAATCTGGTCTGAAACGGTTTGGAGAGCAAGATGCACAGTATTTCCTTTCTACTACAACTTTATTCTTTTTATCGAATATCTTAAAGAGAGTGCAACTCATACCTCCTATACAGTCACTATTAGAAGTGCACTCTGTGTCGTCTTTTAGGTAACAACCTTGGCATATATTACCACCGTGAGTAGGTGAAGATGCACAATGTGTTTCTTGTGGATAGATACAATCTCTATCATCATTGCAGTAGGAGACACATCTGTCTGTCTTTATACACATGGCTGTTCCATATTGGGCAGAATTTAGGCATTCATAGCAGTTCATTTTATAACCACCTACCATATTAAAGAAATTGGCACAATCAGCTGACTTCTCACATTTCTTTGAGCATACTGATCCTGCTTTGTAAATTCCGTTATCATCTCTCTCTCCTACGCAATAGGTTTCCCCCGGTTTACAGGCTACATTACCCAACTTATCACATGGTTGACCGGCCTCACCATTTCTCTGTCCACATTCGCCCTCTGTATATATGCAGATCTTCTTTGTTGAATCAATAGAGTCGTAAGTACAACAGTAGTTCCTGTCTCCAGAAAATCCCTTACAATCTTCATCTGTTTCGCAACTCTTAGAACAATAGCTGTTTTTGATTTTAGCAGTAAGACCATAGCACATCCCAGATTCGCAAGAGTCATCTGATGCACAAAATTCCCCATTCTTTTTTACAGGCCTTTTACAGGTCTTAGTTGCTTGATTGCACTCAAGACCTTCACAACAGTCTTCTGTCTTTGTACATGCTTGATTAAGGGTCTTACATTGTATACTTGTATCAGCTACTGTGGTGGTGTCAGATGTAGAGGCGTCCTTGCTTGAACCGTTTTCCTTGTCAGATGAACAGGCGGACATGATTGTTACTAAAATAAAGACTCCTAATAAAGCTACCAATACTTTTTTCATCAAAAAACCTCCTAAGAAATGGTTTGTTACCTCAAAAGGTTAAACAAATACAATACATAAACACTCCAAAGTCAAATATAAAAAAATTAGAATCTTTTTCATGAAATTGTTGTCATAATAGAAAAATGACATACTTCGATTGAATTGTATAAAACTGCTTCCAGAAGGGAGAAGGGTTTCACTTTAGGGATGTTACAGTAGTAAAAAGTAAGAAATGCCCTAACGATGCAAACGTTTTGTAGTTGAGCGGCGAAAAATTCGTCTCATTAAGTGCAGTAGTAAGTTTTCAAGACTGATTATGAGTCTGTATGATAAGGTCTACGAAATGCGAAAGTTTTATATCCCAAAACTACACAAAAATAAAATCAGAAGTTATAACTTGTTGACTTAGATGGACATTTTTAATAATATCTCTATACCTTCAATTTTCTTGAGGAGAGGGATAAAAGATGCTTATTCATGAACCTTACAAATTTAAGTCAGTAAGAAATGTGAAGTTTACAACTTTTAATGAGAGGAAGAGGATATTAAGAGAATGCAGCTATAATACTATCCTGATACCTGCGAATCTGGTAACGTTTGATATGACTACTCAGGGGACCTCAGCTATGTCTCAGGAGCAAGTTGCTGCACTTTTTATAGGAGATGAGGCATATGCAGGAGCTGTAAATTTTTATCATTTGGAACAGACCGTTAGGGATGTATTTGGGTTGAAATATGTGTGTCCAACTCACAATAGGTATGGGAATGTAAAACTTTTGACTTCAATTTTGGTTAAGAATGGTAAATCTGTGTTATCAAATACCTTTTTTCTTAGGGAGATAGTAGAGTACTACAAGGGCGGATTTATCAAACCTGGCTCAAATGAAGAAGATGGATTTTCATTTTTAAATGTGGATGAGTATAGGGGAGCCCAAAAGGGAAACACAGCCTATATCTTTATAGACTTGAGAAGTGATCACGCTAATCCTGTTCATCCGGGATGCTTAAAAGATATTGCACAATTTTCAAAGGACTCGGGAATTCCTCTTGTACTTGATTGTTCGCATGTAGTTCTATGGGCGGAGAGAGTCCGAAGCGCATTTAAAGAGTATTCAGAAAAGAGGATAGAGGAGATAATAAAAGAAGTTGCCTCATTAGCTACGACTATAGCTTTTGATGCAGGTCAGGATGCTATGAGTAATGTGGGCGGATTCCTCGCTACTAATGACCCAAAGTACCATGAGGCACATCAAAACGAAGTTGTAATATATGAAGGATTACATACTTATGGTGGCATGGCTGGTAGGACAATGGAGGTAGTGGCAGTCGGACTTCGAGATATGTTGGACGAGAACAACGTAAAGTGGTACCAGCAGCAGGTGGATTTACTTTCTAATACTTTACTGAAAGGTGGTGTCCCTCACTATAAGGGTATGGATGGGGTATACATTTATGCAGATAAATTTCTATCTCACTTGAGTGAAAACAGGGTTCATACACTTGCAACTTCGCTTTATCTCAAATCAGGTGTAAGGGCATATCTTGGCGGTAGATATATTCCAACTAATTTGCTCCCCGTTCAGATACCCAGAAGGGCCCTTCTGAATAGACAGATTGTGCAGATTGGAGAGGCAATATCAGAACTATTTAAGGAGGCAAAAGGGATTCCGGCGCTTGTTTTGATATCGAAGCCACAATACCATAATGAAGCGCTCTTTGATTGGCTTATCCCTGTTTTAAAACCGTTTGAGTTTGATTGTGAACCTTACACTATACATGCAATCGAAAAGGTGGCTATGAAGACGGTTGAAGAAAGAAAAAAGGCTATGGAGGAGGCAGGGTACAATACATTCCTGTTGAGAATGGAGGATGTAACAATAGATTTACTAACTGATTCAGGGACGGCAGCTATGAGTGTGGAGCAATGGAAGTCGTATCTTGGAGCAATAGAGACACCTAATACATCCGATGCATATGTGGATTTGGTTAAGACGGCACAAAAGGTATATGGGTACAAATATATCATCTTGACACATCAAGGTAGGGCAGCAGAACATATAATGTCCCAGATGTTTATCAAACCGGGTGATTATGTACCTGGGAATATGTATTTTACTACCACAAAGCAACATCAGGAGATGGCTGGTGGGATTTTCGTAGATGTTATTGTTGATGAGGCACACGATACGGACTCAACTTTTGAGTGGAAAGGAAATGTGGATATAAAGAAACTCGCTGATTTGTATGAGAAGGCGAGATCCGAAGGTAGGAGACTTGCATATATCTCATTTGAATTTAATGTTAATCTTGCGGGTGGTCAACCGGTCTCTATGGATAATATGAAAGAGGTATATGAATTTTGTAAACCGAGAGGAATTCCTGTGTTTTTTGATGCGACAAGGTGTGCAGAGAATGCAATATTTATCAAACAAAGAGATCCAAGATATAAGGACGCAAGTATAGAAGACATTTTACTGGAGATGTTTAGTTATGGAGATGGGGCTACAATATCAGCCAAGAAGGATATGTTGACCAATCTTTCGGGTGCTTTGATTTTTAGGGATAACGAGGAATGGTACAAAGAGGCTTTAAGAATGCTTCAGATATTTGAAGGAAGCTACTCAAGTGGGGGAACATCCGCGGGCGATATAGCAACTCACGCTCAGGGGATAAGGGAGATGGTAGATGAGCGATACTTAAGGGCGAGGGTTGAACAGGCTCGCTATTTGGGTCAGCTTTTAATTGAGGCTGGGATCCCAATTGTTATGCCGCCTGGTGGACATGCTGTGTTTATAGATGCAAAGAAGTTCTTGCCTCACCTTGATCAAGATCAATTTCCTGCTCAAACTTTAGCTGCTCATATTTTCATTGAGACTGGGGTTAGGGCCATGGAGAGGGGAAACGTAAGTAAAGGGAGGGATCCAATAACTGGGAAAAACTATAGACCTAAACTTGAACTTGTTAGACTTACTATCCCTCGAAGGGTCTATTCACTTGACCATATGAAGGCCGTTGCTGATGGCATTATTAGACTTTATAAAAAGCGTGATACCATAAGAGGACTTGAGTTTACGTATGAACCAAAGGCACTAAGATTTTTTCAATCAAGATTTAAACTTATATAGTAATTCTACAGAGTTATTCTCAACATCTTTTTATTTATAGTTGCCGTTTTCACATGAGTTTTCACTTTGACATCTCATATTAGAAGATCTTATCTTCTCAAAATCTGGCATCTGATCAACGCACTCCCTATTAATAAGGCTCGCGGCTGCTACTCTAAGGTCTGGTAGACCTTGATAGCCAAAAATCCTCTTTACCTCGTTGCCATGTTTGTCAAAAAGGATTATGGTGGGAAAAAGGTTTATTCTTAACCTTCTCTTTAGTTCTGGTTCATCCTCAATGTAGACCTCATCAATTTGTATCTGCATGTCTTTACAATCATTTTTAATTGTTGGTATTAGCAGCTTTAAACTTCTACATTCGGGACAGTTTTTTGAAAATACAAATAGGACTCGTGGTATTTGTGTGATTTTGTTTTCTTTGACCATGTCGTATGTTTTGTTTGAGAATGTTGCTTTAAGATAGGGTAATTCGCTATAAAGTAAGACAAGACCTCCGAAGACAAGCAGTAACCCCCCTATCTTTTGAATTGAGGGTAGAAATCTATTAAGCTGCCTAACTTTTGGTAAAAGCCTATCCACGAATAGTGAGAGCACAATAAAGGGAGCAATCACACCAATGCTATACACTAACATATATAGTGCCCCTATGAAAATATTTGTAGATTTAAGTGCTACATAGGTTAGGACAGCTCCCAGGATTGGTCCGGCACACGGGGACCAGCTAGAGGCAAAGAGAATACCTAAAACAAAGGAAGTGAACCTGTTTTCGATTGCTTCAACTTTCTTCCCAAATATCCTATATTCCCTCATCAACAGGTCTATTTTTAAGATACCAGAATATATAAGTCCCATTAGGATAATAAGTACAGAGCCGATGACTGTTATAAAAGATTTATTTGCAGCGATAAAACTACTTAAGGCAGCAGCTCCTAACCCCATGAGGATAAAGAGTGTAGAAAAACCAATGCCAAAGTAGATAGTTTGAAATAGAAGATTAGAACTACTTGTATAATAGCCTGTAGCAGATTTGGAAAATATGGCAAGATAGACAGGTAAAATGGGAAAAATGCACGGCGTAAAGACAGTAGCTATTCCACCAAAAAAAACAGCTAATAACCCGATATCCATATCATACTGTAGAGATTCAATAAAATAAAAAAAGTTTCAATATTTTTAAAGGCAATTCTTATGGGATAACCATGCTTTTTGCTCCTATGGAGAGGAAAAATCTATGTTAGTCCACTTAATATCAAGAGAATCATAACTTACTTCTTTATTAAGCAAATATGCTCTTATGCTCCACGAATTTAAGAGGCAAACTTTCTTGAATCGACATGGGGTCTCTGGTAATTTTTTAGCCAATGTTTATACTCTTCTTTCCTTTGTAAATAGAGGTTTTATTTACATGGTGTAGCTTTCTCTTAAGAAAAGGGATATTGTGGAAGATTGCTTATTTAGGATGATGTAGTGTGATACTTAAATTGGGGCAACAATGAGAAATGGGTTTGTTTGAAGTATGGGGGATATTGCGTGATTTTAGTTAGTTAGGTATAATTTTGTATGTTCTGCAATGATGGGTGAGACCTACGCCTTTCCGGAAGCAGTTAATTTTATTTTTATGTAACTAAAATTTGGTGTATATCAAAAGGCTATGGTACTTGACATCTTTACTAAGGAAGAGATAGCAAAAGAAAAGAGATTTTGGTTAAGAACGACAAAGAGGTGTAACAACCACTGTATCTTTTGCCACGACTCTGAAGTACAAGATGGTTCTATCATAGATAAAGAGACATTGAAAAGAGATATTAAGGAGGCATTCCAGAAAGGTTACAACCGCCTTATTCTCTCAGGTGGAGAACCAACCATACATCCAGATATTATTGAATTAGTGCTATTCGCTAAAATATGTGGTTATGACTGGATTCAGATTATCAGCAATGGAAGGATGTTTGCATATAAAAAATTCACAGAAAGTATGATAAACGCTGGGTTAAATGAGGTTACTATATCATTTCATTCACATAAGAGAGAGATCTTGGAGAGCCTCACTGATAGTCAGGATTCATATAGACAGACTATTGCTGGCATTGAGAATTTGAAAAGGCACAATATCGTTCTCTCGATAGATATAGTATTAAATAGGTTTAATATTGGGGACTTAAGAGACACTATTAGGTTTTTTCATGAGAAGTATGGGATTAGTGAATTCGACTTGCTTTATGTGACCCCTTTTGGAAGGGCCTTTGAAAATTACGAGATGTTGAGAGTCTCTCCAATAAGAGAGAGGAGAGAATTGAGGAAGGCGATTCTATATGCAAAAGAGAATGGCATTGTGATTTGGACTAATAGGGTGCCTCCCAACATTTTGGAAGGTAATGAAGAATATATACAAGATCCTCATAAAATCCTAGATGAGATATATGGTAGGAGTGAAATCTTCAGTAGGTTTTTAAGCTCTGGAATTCTTGAATGCAGACATATCAGGAGATGTCCATATTGCTTTGTGAGAGACTTCTGCGAGTTTTTGGTTGATATAAATAGTAGATACCAAAAAAGGAGAATAGATAGAATAGAAATTACTAGTAAACTATCTGATAAGATTAAGAGTAGAATTTTTGACCATATTAGTTATAATGCAACAATTATTGCTACACCCGAGAGTTTGGAAGGGATTATGGACGAGGTGGTAGATAGCAAGAGAAATGTGATAATAAAGCTCAAGCAAGGAGAGGAGATACCAGACAATTTTAGTTTGGCAAATTGCAAGTCTATTATCACAGAAGATGAAAGATATCTGACTTTTAGAGCGAAGAGAGTACTTTTTGTAATTACAAATAAAAATATAAAATACCTTCAACAGAGGTATGACAATGTCGAACTGATTTTTCCCAATTCTAATAGTATGAGGACTGAATACGAGGATATACCAGGGATAGATGATATAAAGAGGATTATTAGAAGATATGGTCTTAAGATTTCTAATCTACCGAGATGTATTTCGGGAGATTTATTCAGGGACAGGAGCTATTGGTTTAGGTCTGACTTTTTTGGTGAGTATGGTTTGAATATTAGCGCGATTGCGGAGGATTTTCTGTTAAGTAGGAATTATCATAAATCACTTAGGTGTAAGAGGTGCATCTATAATGCTCAATGCAAAGGATTGCATATAAATCATATCAGGAGATTTGGTTTTAAGATATTAAAACCGATTCAGGAATGAATATAGCTATAATAAATCATTTTGAAGAAGAGAGTGACGGGTTTTACTCGATCATTGTTCAGAGGGCGAGGAGGGAGAATCTGAAGGATATTGTTAACAGGATCACAGGATTTAACCTTTTTGACAAGATAATTCTTCAGACAAATGCCTTAGGGGTTTTATCAAATCGAGATGATTTGGAGATTTTAAATACTTCTGGGATTAAAAATTTTGGAGAAAGGTTAAAGTTGGTGCTAAAGAAGTATCCGAATTCTAAAATATTTTATACTGGGAGTGGATCATCCGTATTTTTAGATAGAAGGAGTTTAGCAAGATTTTTGGAGTATCTGAATAAGGATTCCATTATTGCCAATAATCTGTTCTCTGCCGACTACTTTTTATTCTCAACGGACAATCCTGATTTAGATATTGAAAATGTATCTACAGATAATGCTTTGCCAAGGTTTTTAATAGAAAAATATGGGTTAGAAGGTATTGAGATCAGGCGAAATGAGTTTAGTCTATTTGACATTGATGGACCACTTGACCTATTGTCACTTAAGCTTTCTAAAAAGGGTGGAATGAATTTGAAAAAATTTTTGTCAGGGGTTGAGATTGAGAACCCCAATTTAGCAAGAGCTATTGAAAGCTTTACAAAAAATGATCGAGAGGTATTGTTGTGGGGAAGGATTTCAGAATTTCTCATTCAGTTTTTAAGGTATAGAACGGCTTGTAGGACAAAGTTTGTCGTTGAGGGCAGGGGTCTTGTCTCACAAGGTGTAAAGGAGTTTTATTCCATCTTTTTTGATTCATTTTATAGGCTTGGCGAAGATTTTTTGTTTGAAAATATATCGCGATATTGTAGTGCATTGTTTGTGGATTCACGTGTCCTATTTGCACATCTGAAAATTGATGTATCTAAGGAGGAGAGATTTTCCCTTGATATGCTCAATTACGAAAACATTTGCCATCGTAGAGTTAAGGGTTTGTGTGAAATGGCATTGAATTCAAAGATCCCAGTCATTTTTTGTAATCACTCGTTCTTGAATTCTGGTATCCCTTTGCTAATAGACATGGAGTGGAGAAGGAAGGGATTTAAAGGTTCGAAGTACGGGAATGGGATAGTTAAAAAAATTATCTAAGATACACAAGGGGGAACTTGGGTCTTTTTCCTCAAGAGCATAGATCTTTATGCTGCTGCCTATATGGATGTCTTCTGATTCCAGATATATATTTTTTACATTTGTAGTTGTAACAGTTAAATTGGGAAATGGTTTGACAACTTTGAATATAATGATAGAATAAGTATTCTAAATTTTTGGAGGTATGAAAATGCTAAAGCGTTATTTTGTTATCTTTCTTTTCCTTTCAATCTCCTATTTCTCTTGCTCAGATGATGTGAATCAGGAGAGTCAAGATATCAGGACAAGACAGGATGTGTTCTTAGATACAGGGCTTATCTGTAGAAGTAAGACCGATTGTCCAATTGGTAAGGACTGTATTGGGGGGAAGTGTGTTGACATGGTGGACGATGGAGGTATTGATACAGGTTTTGACATAGCAATAGTAGATATAGGTAATGGAGGAAAAAATTGTACTAAAAATGAGGAATGTCCTCAAAATTATAGGTGCAATCTTTCAAACAACATGTGTGAGGAGATAATCGAACCTAAGATTTGCCTAACTGAGAATCAATTGGACTTTGGCTATGTACAGTATGGTCAGTC
The DNA here is from genome assembly GCA_026416535.1 of Deltaproteobacteria bacterium. Classification (GTDB taxonomy): domain Bacteria; phylum Myxococcota; class SpSt-1050; order SpSt-1050; family SpSt-1050; genus SpSt-1050. The sequence goes on along the minus strand of JAOAFA010000009.1, from coordinate 2,762 downwards.
CAAAGAGAAATGCACGGTACTTACTAATTGTGGCAATGCTGATCTGAAAATAAGTGGCGTTGATTTTGGTAGTGGCACATCGTCTGCATACCAGTTTAAGCTTGGGCAAGAAAAGAGGAAGACTCTGAAGCCGGGGTCTTCTGATTATTTGGAGATATGTGTAATTGTTAAACCAAATTCGGAGGAAGCACCGCAGGGTACAGTTGAGGTATATTCTGATGCAGAGCCAGCAAAACTAGTTATACCCCTCAAAAGTCAATATAAAGGTTCATCGGATTTTGTATTTGTAGATGACAAGAATAAAAAGGTTTGGCCGGACGGGAATACTTCTACGTTTAGAGTAGATTTTGGGCTTGTAGGTCCTGGGAATAAGAAGTCCCTAAAGTTTAAAATAATGAATGCGACCGATGGGGATAAACCGCTTCTTATTAAAACCCTTGATAAATTTGCAACCCAGTTTTCTGGTAGGTTCTTTGATATAAATGACGATTCAAAAGATATAACTCTGCCTGCAATTATTGGGCCATCGCAGGTAATAGGTCTTGAACTTGTTTATGCTCCAACACAGAGGAGTCCAAAAGATCAGGGCAACTTGCTTATTGAGACCAATGACCCTGACATTGATAACAATGGAGTAGCAGACAATGGTAAACTTATGATAGACTGTAATGGAGTTGCTGAATTCCCACCAGATATATCTGTTGACCCGTTGTTGATTGATTTTGGTGATGTTCAAAAGGGAGTCAAGAATCCACCGAAGAAGAAGATTCTGATAGTTAACACTGCAGACCCTGTGGCAGGGCAGACACTGAAGATTACAGCAGAGATTGGTAACTCAACAGAGACATCTTTTACTTTCAATCCTACATCGCATGATATCCCACCTGGTGAGGGTAGGGAGATTGAAGTATCATTCGCGCCGACAGCATTAGACGTAAGAACAAATACTATAAAAATTTCTTCAAATGCACCTGACAACGCAAATCCGGGTAAGTATAAAAGTTTTGAGGTTTCTGTTAAGGGTAGGGGGATAGACCCACAGATGAATATTGAGCCAACAGGTGGGGTTCTCGACTTTGGTGAAGTTGAGATTAATAAATTTGCCCAAAAGACGGTGACTATTACGAATCTAACTGGTGCAGGGCTTGGTGTGCTAACTGTCTATGAACCAGAGCTTGCTACACAAAACTCTCCCTTTAGCTTTACTTCGGATAAACAATTTGTAAATGGTGAGATAAAACTGAATCCAGGAGAAAAGATTACCCTGACTGTTAGATACGCGCCGACCAGAACCGGAAGTAATTCAAACGTTCTGAAGATAAAAAGCAATGATGAGGATTTATTACAAAAAGATATATCTTTATTTGGTATATGTGTAGATTACAATGGTGACCCGATAGCTGTTGCAAAAATAATAGGTGCTACAGATCCCAAAAAGGGATATTTTGAACCCAACACCACAGTAACAATTGATGGTTCAGAGTCCCAAGATCCAGACCTAAATCAGAATATGAGGAAGATAGAAGAATATCTTTGGGAACTCATTGAAAAGCCCGCGGGATCTAATGCAACACTAGGCTCTACAAATCAGGTTACAACAACTATTAGACCTGATAAAATTGGAATTTATAAAATTGGACTTAAGGTTAGAGATAATGAAAATATTTGGTCTCCTCAGGATGTGGTTCAAGTTATCGGGATTAACAAAGAAAGTTTGTTAATAGCTACGAAGAGGTCGGTTGGATTAAAATATTATAAAAGCATACTATACAATAATCAATGTGTACATTGTTCATACGATGGTCTTGGTATCTTCTGTAGTACTACAGATAAAAATGATTTACGATGGGAGGTTAACAGAATAATAATTGAGCAGTCTCCGGAGACATCTCTAGTAGGATATTATTGTGATGCATTAGTTGATAATAGTCCGAAACACAATTGTAATTGGGGCCGATTGGGCGAAGTTCTCTTTGGATATGATGATTGTGATTATAGGGCACTTCCATATCCAAACCCATTGTATTTGTTATATAATACAGCGCCAACAGACGAATATGAAAACATATATATAGTGCAGCTTGAGTATATGGATGATATCTCTGATAATTCTTCCGGAGCAAGATCGTCTTTAAGTGTAACAACGGAATTTTATATTAATAATAGTCTTGTTAAGACGATTGACACTACCTTGGCAAATAAGGGTCAGAAGAAAGATATTGCGAGAATAAAAAGGCAATTTGGTAAATACGAGATTATAGTGCTCCCATAGGTCTTATAATCTATATTCCGTAGGCAAAAGTCTTGTTTTCTCTTTTGTAAGCTGTTCTGTCTTTCCCAAGTTTCCTCAACTCTCACATATGCCATATGCCCTTCCAAAATCATTCATTCTATTATTAAAAAATAAGTATTGTTATTCCTAACGTCAAGTCACATCTTTTTACTAATTTAAAATGACACATACCTCAAACCTTTTCTCCATGGGTGATTTAATGCTGGTTTATATTTCTTCTTTCTCTCCTTTTTCTCTAAAACTTCTGTAGTTCTAAATCCTAAGAAATCCTCTTCTCTTCCTGTTCTTGCCTCAAATTCACATTATAAGATTTCTGAGATATGAAAAAATCTTCCTTACAGTATATTTTTACGAAGTTAAGAAAGACTTGGATAGTAAAGGGGATGTTGGTTTGGCTACCTCAATTGCGATAGATTCTAATGGTAAGGTACATATAAGTTATTATAACTATTCTGGGCAGGATTTGATG
>JAOAFA010000063.1 GCA_026416535.1 Deltaproteobacteria bacterium | reverse complement strand
AGCAGCCAATACCTTCGTTATCGCCGACGTAAGCGTCGTCTTACCGTGGTCCACGTGCCCTATAGTCCCAATATTCACGTGTGTCTTGTTCCTTACAAATTTCTCCTTTGACATTATAGCCTCCTCATTAAAAAATTCCTTATAATTATGAGCCCACGACCAGGATTGAACTGGTGACCTCATCCTTACCAAGGATGTGCTCTGCCAACTGAGCTACGTGGGCAATAACAAAAAGTATAAAAACTCCGTAACCGCGGAGAATTGTATTCAAAAGCGGCAAACGGGATTCGAACCCGCGACCCGAAGCTTGGAAGGCTTCTGCTCTAGCCAGCTGAGCTATTGCCGCACAAAAAGTGGAGAGGGAAGGATTCGAACCTTCGAAGGCAGAGCCGGCAGATTTACAGTCTGCTCCCTTTGACCACTCGGGAACCTCTCCATATCCCATTAAGCCGATGAGAGGAATCGAACCTCCAACCCACTGATTACAAATCAGTTGCTCTACCTTTGAGCTACATCGGCAAAACACATCTTGGTATTCAAGTTGCATACCAATCCCAAAAGTAAGACGGCATATATAGTTTTATTTTTCTTTTATGTCAAGCAAAAAATATACTCTTGTTATCCCTTAATTTTTGGAGAAAAAAATATTAAATTTTCACATTACTTCTTACTCTGAACTCCAAACATCTGAACTAAGAAAAAAATGTATTATAAAAACTATCATATCCAACACTACTTTGTGGTCATCATGCTAACATATTTAGAATCCGTAAGATTCATTGACTTAAGCAAAGGGTATTTATCTTACCAGCGTGGATTTAAAAAAATACTAAACCACATTCCATAAAAGTCACTTAACCTCGTTATCCACGGATTCTCTCAAACAAATCTCCTCCCATTTTTTCATAGCCTTGTTATAAAATTCATGTCTACCATGTGTTGATGTAGATCTTTAATACTTCAAGTAAACTCGTTTTATAAACCTATTTTAATTTTGCTTTACCTTTATAGAGTTTATAGAGACAATTTCATAATATACTTTTGGAAAGTGGAATTCCATTCATTTCGCCTGATAAGTGGATTTTATACTAAACCTCGTACTTGAGAGTTATTCTCCAAATAATATAAAACCCTTGCTCAAGTTAATGAATCTTCTGTATTCAACAGATAAGATAGAAGAGAGTATACATCAAGGCAAGAGAGCTGAGAACTAGAGAATCGAGCAATTTACTTATTCTATCTATTCATAGACACATATCATAACGATTATCAAGGACAAGGAGATAGAAAGGATCAAGTATGCTATAATTATTTATGTATGCATATGGATAGATTTGGAAGTGAAGAAGAGTTTTTTAGGACACTATATTTTACCTGGGTAGTGATTCCACGGATGACCTGATATTTACGAACTAAAACAGATGTTCAACTCCAGATTCATTGAAAAGAGACAATTTTCTTGACAAATTTCCTCAAAGTCCCTTTAATAGTGGATAGGGAAATAGAATTTGTTGACAGCGCCATAAATTGAAGACACATAAGCCAACAATAGCAAGGAGGATAAAATGAAAAATATGAAGGCACTTAATGTTTTGTGGATTTTTTTCTTTGTGTTGATAAATGCTTTGTGTGTAGGATGTTCCTGTTCTGAAGAAGGAACAGGTGTAGTAGTAGAAGATGTAAGAGATTCAGATGATATTGTTGATATAGGTAATAAGGATGTAGGTTTTACCGATCCATGTGATGGACAGAATTGTTCTGGACATGGAAAATGTGCAGTGATTGACGGGAAGACTCCGATATGTATATGTGATGTTGGGTATCATCAGGCGGGGGGTGGGTTGGAATGTGAGAAGGACGATGTAACAGATCCGTGTAAGGGAGTAGATTGTAATGTTGGTGGAGTGTGTGCAGTGAGTGGAGGGAAGCCTATATGTGTGTGTGGACCCGGTTACTATAACGCGGGACCAACGACCTGCAAGGAAATGGAAAATAACCTGTGTGCAACAGTCTCATGTTCAGGTCATGGTAGATGTCGAGTTGTTAGTGGAGGAAGAACAGTAATATGTGATTGTGATGATGGATATCATGCAGAAGGGCTCTCTTGTATAGAGAATGACTCATCAAATCCTTGTAAGGGCGTAGATTGTAATGAGCACGGCTATTGTATAACAGTAAGTACTGGGAAATTACCAGCTTGTGTCTGCGATCTTAATTATTATCCAGTCGGACAAACAAACTGTATTTTTGATCCTCAACTGACCGAAGTATCTTCAGATTTTTGTGTGCCTTCTCTTAGCAATCCTCCCGGTATTGTTAAAATAGGTGATGATGTATCAATATCCTCACTGAAATGGGCTGGAAATAATGTGATTGTAATATATGGCAGACCGTCTACCAACACTATATGGGCACAGGCTGTTTTCTCTAATGGAAGTAAGATTGGAGAACTTGAGATACACACAGGTCAATGGGAAGTAAGACACGCTAGGGCATCAGGAGAACGAGTTGCTATAATACCTGCTCTTCCCGGTTATAACCAGCCTGCTGCGAATACAGTTTATCTTATAGATTCCAAGGCAAGTTCCTTAAATAAGGTAGAGATTGCTTTTGGTCCATCAATTTTCGTTGATCTTCCCGATGGAGGGGGATTTGTAGCTTTTAAAGACAATAAGATCCAACATATTTCAGTAAATGGGAATGTGAGTTCAACAATAGACATCAAGGAAAACTTGCCAATTATTAGTATTGTGGGTCTTAAGAGCAACCTTCTAGCAGTAGCACTTAAAGGAAATGATTCTTCTATTATGATTCGGTTATTATCACTGGATGGAACTTTTTTAACCAATGGTGTGCCTTTACATGTACCGAATAAATGCACTCACCACGACAGGAATGTATTCATGACATTAGGTGATAATTTCTTTTTAGCAAGTCATGTTTGTGAGGCTGGTTATGATGGCTGGTATTGTTATGTAACCTTTTTTGAGCACGATGGCAGTATGAAGATGGCACCACTACCTGTAGCACCGAAAGGATATTGCGCTTTTGGGGTTCCACTTCAATTTGTATGGACAGGTCGTTATCTAATTGAAAATAGAAATGGTAGACTATACGATAGAAATGGTATATATTCTGGTAAGGACTTAATGATTAAAGCTGATGGTTTTATCTGTAGTGGGCCTAGCCCTGAGAAAGATGGACGTATTGCTCTTATCTGTAAGAATGAACAAAACCAGAAGCAGGGAGGCATAGCTTTTGCAAATTGCCAATGACGATGTGATGTAAATGTTTCTGACGTGGTGAAGTAGGGATTACTTATAATCTTGCGTGTTATTGAAAATCTCTTAAAATTCACGATAAGCAAACCGAGTAGGTACCAGCAGAGCACCAAAATATAAGCATTAGTTGGGATATGAGGAAATATTCCATAGTTTAAAGTGTTATCCCAAAAGTCAAGTCACATCTTTTTACTAATTTAAAATGACACATACCTCAAACCTTTTCTCCATGGGTGATTTAATAGTGGTCTGTAATTTCTTCTTCCTCTCCTTTTTCTCTAAAACTTCTGTAGTTCTAAATCCTAAGAAATCCTCTTCTCTTTCTGTTCTTGCCTCATATTCATCTTTATCAGTAGTCTCTACATAGGATAATTTCTTACCTTCCCATACTGTCTCTTATACACATCT
>JAOAFA010000047.1 GCA_026416535.1 Deltaproteobacteria bacterium | reverse complement strand
CATGGCAGTCGGATAATGGATTAGAGAAGCCTTTTCCTATCATTGTTGTCCAAAAATAAACGCATATCATATATTGAGAGGTATAATAGAACCATATAGGAGGAATTCATTGAAGCAAATCTAGATATTATCCACGATAAGTCATTATTTCATTCAAGACTTGCTGATTATTTGATCTTTTATAGTACTCAGAGACCACAAAGTCACTGGGATTAAAAAGCCCTTTAGAGTATTTAGTTGAAAATGGAGAAATGTCGCAAATGTCCTTGACTTATGCAGAGTATTTACATTTTACATTTTCAAAGATATAATCAACATTTCTCAGATGGTGTTTTAAATCAAATACTGATTCTATTTCCTCTTCTGACAATATATTCTTAATCTCACTACTTGCTTTCACGATGGTCTTGAAATCCAGGTCATTCTCAAATGAATTTAAGGCAAGTCTCTGCACAAGTTCATAAGCCTTTTGTCTCAAGACACCCTTTTCTACTATCTTCAAAAGGAGCGACTCTGAAAAGTAGAGACCTTTGGTAATATTTAAATTTCTTTCCATGTTTTCCGGGAATACAATAAGTTTTTCAAAGATCTGGCTCATCCTTCTTATTATGAAGGATGAAAGTGTTAGTACATCTGACAACATAATCCTTTCCACAGATGAATGTGAGATATCCCTTTCATGCCATAGAGGTATGTTTTCAAGAGCGGCGATTGTATAAGATTTGATTATTCTTGCGAGTCCACACACATTTTCTGATAAGATAGGGTTCTTTTTATGAGGCATCGCAGAAGAACCCTTTTGCCCTTTGGTGAAGAACTCGAACGCCTCTTTAAGTTCTGTCCTTTGTAGATGTCTTATTTCTGTTGCAAATTTTTCTAGTGATGCTGCGTTGATAGATAGAGCTAGGATCACCTCAGCATGTATATCTCTTGAGATTACCTGTGTGGTGGCAAAGAGTGGCTTGAGATTAAGTCTTTTTAATACATAATCCTCTATTTCTGGCTCTATGTTTCCGTAAATGCCGACTGCCCCGGATATCTTACCTACGGCTATGCCTTCTTTTGCTCTCTTAAGGCGGGTTACATTTCGCATCGTCTCATCATAGAAATTTATCAGCTTATGTCCAAAGGTAATCGGTTCAGCATGTACTCCATGGGACCTCCCTATCATCGGGGTGTATTTAAACTCCTCCGCCCTCCTCAATAGAATTTCAGATAGCTTTCTAAGGTCCTCTATTATTATATCCAATGCCTTAACCATTAGAGATGAGAGGGCCGTATCGACTATATCATAGCTTGTGAGCCCTATATGAATGTATCTAGAAAGATCCCCTATCTTTTGCTCAATGAAAGTCAGAAAGGCTATTATATCGTGCTTTGTCGTCTTTTCGATCTCATTAATCTTCTTGACATCCTCATCACTTAGTATGCCTATCAGTTCCCTAATCTTTTGTGTAGTTCCAGCGGGGATCTTCCCTTTTTGCTCATAAGCCTCACATACCAGGAGTTCTATATTCAAGAATTCGTTGAATCTCGATGTTTCTGTAAAAAGCGAGCTGATCTCTTTTACGTCATATCTCTCAATCATCTGAACCTCCCAAAATGTTGTATGAGATTTACATTTTTTAATGACCAAAGTAAAGTAAAACTTTAGGATGTAAACTCTACTAAGCCCAGAGGTTCAATCTTGACATCGGGTGATATCTCCTTGAATGAGATTACTGGGACAAACGGCAGTTCAAACTCAATTATCTTTCTCAAGAATCTCCTTGTTTCAAATTCTGTCATAATTATGAAAGGTCCTTCGCAGTTTTTCCGTATTTTTTTTACGGCCTCTATTATTTTTCGAGCGTTTTCTGGACTTATTGATAATACCTGTTCGTTTCCAATGTAAGAGATAGAGTCTAACAAAACTTTGGTTATATTTTGTGACAATATATATGTTGGTAAGCAGTTATTTACTGAATAGGAGTGGCATATCTGTCGCCCAAGGGATACCCTTACAAATTCTGTGAGAAGGAATGGGCTTTTTTCAAAGTGTGCATATTGTTCTATTGACTCGAGAATCCCTTTCATATTCTTGATAGGTATGCCCTCCGATAGAAGATTCTTTAATATCTCTGTGAGGATATTTATCCCGATTGTCCTTGGGATTGTCTCTCTAATAAGTGCGGGGTATCTGTGGGAGAATTCGTCTATCAACTCGGATGTCTCCTGAATACCAAATAGCTCACGTACATTTCTTTGAATTTGGGCATAAAGAATTTCTGATAATACAAAATTAAGGTTGTATAGCTCTGAATCCATTTTTTCCTTATCAGTATTTTGTAGATATTTGATATATTTGCCGTTTGCGATCTCGGTTATGATATCCTCGGAATAACTCCCATCGATCTTGAATGAGGGATTGTTTTCGAATTTGAGTTTTATGGTTTCAACACCGTAGATACCCAACGAAAAAGAGGGGGTAGTAGATTCTGAGAGCTCGATGCGCACGCCCGGCATTCTAAAACCTAAATTTTCTAACAATCTCTTTCTTAACGAAGGGAGAATCACATTGATGATGTGAGCAGGAGATCCGATTGATTTGTCAGAGCACAATCCCTCAGATACGGTAAGTGTAATAGGTTCGGCAAAAGGACTTGGCATCTCTGATACCCCCCTGTTAACACTTTCTGTTTCCTTGCCCGTCTTCTCTGATTCAGTAGTTAATTTCTCTTCTGTGCGGGGTAGATTAAGTTTTTTGTAGGCGAGTGATAAAAGAACTCCAACTATAAAAAATGGTAAAAATGGGATGTGAGGAAGGAGTGAAAATAAAAAGGCTATAACGCCAGCTATAAGTATCATGAGAGGTTTACGTGTAAGGCTAATGAATATCTCCTTCCCCAGGCCTGCCTTCTTAATGGTGGATATACGAGTGATGATTATTCCTGCTGAGACAGATATTATAAGTGAAGGGATTTGAGATACGAGCCCATCTCCTATACTTAGGATTATATATTTTGATATGGCCTCTTGTAGGTTGAGGTCTTTTGTAATAGTCCCTGTAAGTATTCCACCAATGATGTTTATTATAGATATGAGAATTCCTGCTATGGCGTCACCTTTGACAAACTTCATAGCACCATCCATGGAACCGAAGAATTGTGATTCTATTGCGAGAAGGGATCTCCTTTTGATGGCCTCATCTAAATTAATATGTCCAGATCTGAGTTCAGCATCAATTGACATCTGTTTGCCGGGCATGGCATCCAACGTAAACCGAGCTGAGACCTCGGCGACCCTCTCTGCACCTTTGGTTACAACTATAAGTTGTATTATCGTGATTATTACAAAGACAACCGCCCCGGCAAAGTAGTTTCCAGATATGACAAAGTTCCCAAAGGCGGATATGATCCTGCCAGCATCCCCCTCTGTAAGTATGGCTCGTGTAGATGCAACGTTGAGTGATAGCCTAAATAGTGTGGTTATCAGAAGTATTGATGGGAAAGACGGCAGCTCAACCGCGGAGGATATGTTAAGTGAGATTACTAAGATAAGTATTGTTGCACATATGTTAATTGAGATAAAAAAGTCGAGCAGCCAGCCCGGCATTGGAATAATTATACAGACTAAAAGCATCAGGAACAAAGTGATAAAGGCTACATCAGGCTCTAATTTAATTCTCATATCCGTCCTCCAAGAACTATGAGAATTTAAAATTACCTTCAATTTTCATACCATTTTTATTGATTTTTTTATTTTATATATGTGATTTCGGTATCATGAATTTTAAATAAAAACTTTATTATCTATCTTTTGTGGACCATTTTTAATTAGTGTTTAATGTAAGAAATCTGCTTCTAATAACCAAACCTTTATGTCTTTGGGAAGTCGTGAAGAGGTAAAAATTAATAATATGAATAGGTTAAAAATGTTCCTAACCTAGTAGCATTCTGTGAGAAAAATTGAATCATTATCTGTGGTCTAAGATTAGAGCGAAGGAGGTAAAATTTTATAGAGAGTGAAATTGTTTATAGGGAATTAGTGTTTTATCTGTATCTTTTCGATTTCAAAGAGGACCTGTTCTAATTTCTGTGCCTGTTTGTCATGCATTTTTTTAATCTCGTTATATCTACTTTGCATGCTTTTATTATAATCTTCACTTTCACTACCTATTGGCACAATATTTCTGTATTCTATAGTGCGTTTGATCTGTAGCCAAATCTCTCTATATACCTCGTTAAGTGTCTTCTTTAGTTCCTCTGAGAATTCCCAGTTGTAGATCACTTCTTTGCGAGAAAATGATCTATAGATAATTAATTCATCGACATCTCCATAGCCCTTGATATGCCTATCGATTAGTGAAAATGCCGGCACTGTGTAGGTTGGGAAACGCTCGGTGTATATATCTATGGTGACTGTTCTGTCTTTAGAAAGTGAGACATTGAGGAGATTGTCTCCAAATTGGAAGAGCTTTAGATTTTTTGGATCAAGTAAATAAGATATTATTTTGAATTGTTCTTGAGTGTTAAGGAAGGACAGGTCCTTTTGTGGGTTTGGTATAATTGACTTTTTGCTTTTAATGAAATCTACAAGCTCATCTATCCCTACAGCCAAATTCAGACCCTTCCCCTCTGGATAAAAGGCATGGTACAGTCCTACAAGTTCGTACTCTCCAGTCTCGCAGTTTATTGCAAAGACCGGGGATCCACTCTGTCCAGTATTTAGTTGTGCATCAATTACAAAGTCTTTGTGATGCCATTCTCCATCATTGTCTTCTAGGTTGACATTGATAACTTTTCCAGTGTTACTAACATTGAATATACCGAGCGGAAATCCTTTTATCATGACGAAATTCCCCGTCTTGAGTTCAGATGACAAACCAAATTTGTATGGTATAGGATCCATGTTTACCTTCCCTTCAAGAATAGCGGCATCAAGTTCTGGTGCTATGGCCGTTATCTTCAGTGTAATAAAATTCTTTTCAAATGTATCATCTTCGTTCTGCACAATCTTTATTGATTCTGCTATCTTCTTTGCGCCAAAAGGGACACCCTCTAGTTTATTGCTCTCATTAGTTACAAAAGGTTGGTTGGCAACATGTTCATTTGTGAGAAAATATACTGTATCCCCTTTCCTTTCTATAGGGAAGGCAGTGCCATGTATAACATATTTGATAAGCCTTTTATTTATCTTTCCATCCTCCGAGTAGAATATCTGTTCATAAGTTGTTGTATTTCTTATACAGACTGCATAGTTGCTCTTCTGAGATTTTTCAAACTCCAGTATCTCACGCTTGAGAAAATCAGGACTGTCGGCATATCTACCACTACACCTTTGTTTTTCGTTGGTGCCTTCATTTTTGACAATAGAGGTGTCGGTGTCGTTTGAAGTTACACTACCTGTGCCAAATCTTACATCTGTTGCTTGCCTTTCAACCCGTTCGCATGTAAAAAACAATATAAGAAAGATAAAGTGCAAGAGCCGTTTCATAAGAACATTTTACCATTAAAATGACCTTTATCAAGATGTACTTAAGCAACTATTAGTATAAGATACTAAATTTCCTGTGACTGTATTTATTGAATCGTCCTGCTATAAAAAGTTTTGTCTGATACAATGCGGTCTGAGTATCGTTTTTTCGATTATTATTCTCTGTCTCTGCCACCCTTTTGAATCTATTGGGGTGCAAAGAATCATATTTGCCTATTTGCCCCTTTTTACCTGATTAACTCTAAGAATCATCCATTCTTACTGTGCCTTTATTTGTTTTTGTTTTAGTCCGATAGGTCTTTGAGTGTCATCATAAATAGGTTTGACAATCAACATTAGCAAATTTTTCTCCTCTGAATGCTCAAGATCGACTAACTTTTTCTTTCCGATCCAAAGGCTTAATTGTTGTTGATATTTTCATCAAGCTCTACACCATCTTTCGTGGATTAGCAAGGAGCCACTGTATAATGCCCGTTGAAATAACGGGGGTTTTATATTCTCAGTTTTTGCAATTGTAGAGCTCTGTCAGCCCTGGGTAATTAGTCTTGAGAATATTAATTATATCGGTGAGTGTCTGGTTAAATTTGTTCGTATTAGATTCTGATGTTTTAACACATATCACTCTTTCATCGCCACATACTATTATTTCTTCACAGTAATTCTGGTGGGGTATTTTGACCATCCATCTTTTGACTCCATACATTGGCTTGCCGCCAATGAATATTAGCTTGACATCCTCGACCCCCAGGTTAGTTAGGTCGGAATACCCCTTGAGACTATCATATTCAAATACTGCTATGTCTGCTATATAATCCTTTGCAAGCCTACCAAGTCTATCTTCCATTCCGAGGGCTTTGGCTGGGAAGTAGGTAACCATGTTGAAGATGTCTTTATCTGTTAAAATACTATTTAACCTTTCTTTATTATACTTACCGACGAATCTCAGTTCTTCGAGCATATTTTTGCCGCCAGATGGGTTCCAATCAGGGGCGATGGAGATCTCAACCCCAATATTTTTGGCAGTTTTTATGTCAGTGGTAGCACCGTAAAGCCTTGTATTCGAGATTGGAGACCATATCAATTTAGCACCCACATTCTTCATTTCTTGAAACTCACTCTGAGTTAGGGCTGTTCCATGTATTATAGCAGTCTCCTTTAGTAGCAGTCCTTTATTCTTTAGGGTAGTGAATTCGTTTCTTGATAGGGTATCTACGCCTTCTGCAAGGTGGATGACGAATGACTTTACAGAGCCGTTCTTTGTGCCATTTATTATACTAGTTGCTGTTGAATCATCAAGGGAGTCGATGGATGGAACATGAGTTTTAACATAGTCAGTACCAAATCCATTATATTGACTATCTACGTTCCTTACTAATACATTGATGCAGGCAGCTGTATAGGACGAGCCTTGAGAGGATGTAGTCCCTGCTAGTAATGCCACAACCTCAGCAAATTTTACCATCTCACACTTTAATCCTAAGTTGCCAAGCTCATCGAATGGTTTTTTAAAGAGCTTATATGATGAATCATTCTGCCATTGATACCTATTTTGATAGGTCCTTGTGTTCTCCCACTTTGGAAGCACATTGTAAGCTAAGTGATTATGTGCATCATAAAGGGCAGGCATTATCGTCCCATTTGTTGATATAGTTGTGAATTTGCCAACATCGTTTTTGTAGATAGCACTACAGTTTTTATCTACACAGAATATCTTATCCCCTACTATATAGACCTCCCCAAAATACGGCTCACTCCCATCAAGGATTAGACCCTTCAAAAGAAATCTGTCAGAGGTACTCCCCACAATAACCTCTTCTTTTCCAATATCAACATCCGTAGATATGTCAGATCCTATATCAAGGCTGGTATCGTAGGTGTCGGATACTTCGTTGTAATCGGGAATATCAGATGAATCTAAACTATCATAGTATATATCCTGAACATCATATGAAGCATCCACTATTGTGGTATCTGAAAGATCAGAGGATGTATCATCGCCTTCAATTAGCACACATTGACCATCTATACACACCTCGCCCGCATTACATGGGAATATACACTCTTTACCATTGTCAATTTCAGTATCTAAGGTTAAGTCGATTAGTTGATTCATGTCGTATGTGCCAACATCTTGAGTTGATATATCCTTTGTAGTTGAGGATATCTCATTTCCACAGGAGTTTGACATAATAATCCCCATGAATAAGGATACTACAATTATTTTGTTATTCATAAATAACTCCTCCCACTAATTTGTAATTATATCAAAGAAATTGAGGAATGGAAATAAATATTCTAACGTCGTTTAAGGTTTTCACGTTATAATGATACCTAAGGCAATGTAGTTGTGGTTATTTGCTCAATCTCCGAGATTCCTCAAATCTTTTCCCTTTGAGGAATACGTCCTTTCTTTCTGGTCTGTCCCTTTTATTGCAGTAAAAAATGGAAATATATCTAACTCATAAGGGTTAGATTTTCTATTTAAGATAGA
>JAOAFA010000007.1 GCA_026416535.1 Deltaproteobacteria bacterium | reverse complement strand
ACTAATTTGAAATGTCACATTTTGTTAGGTCTCTGAAAAGCAAACACAGATAGAAAGAGCACTTAATGAATTGGGGATAAGACTAATAAATGCCAATACACCACAGGCGAAGGGAAGGATTGAGAGGAGATTCAGATTTTTTCAGGACAGGTTAATAAAAGAGATGAGACTGTTGGGTATAGATAATTATACAGAGGCTAATAAATTTCTTGAAGAAGAATTTCTTCCTTGGTGCAACAGGAGATATACTCATAAGGTAGAAAGCCTTTATGAGGCTATACGAGGGAATAAAGACCTTGAGATTATCTTTTCAATAAAGCAGGGAAGAAAGGTAAATAAGGACAATACCGTTAGATTCTGTGGAAGGATTTATCAAATTCTTCCATTTAACGGGATAAGGAGTTTTTGTGGGAGGTGGGTAGAGATATGCGAACTTCTGGATGGGAGAATAGAGATTTCTTGTGTAAGCAAATAGTTATTCTACGCAGAAGACAGAGGCAAGGAATAATTTGAGAGGGAAGCAGAGAGATGAGGATAATTTTCAGTATTTAGGATTGATGAAGTTGGAGAGAAAAAAGGGAGAAAGAGTAGTGCAGACCACAGTTAAATCGACTAAGGAGAAGAGTGTTAAAAAATGTGACATCTCAAGTTAGTAAATATCCTGTGACATTTTAAAATAGAAATCACACATAGGCAAAATTTCCTTGACAATACGATAATAACAATTATTCTAAAATCAGTTAACTTCATTAAAATAATTGTTCCTTTGAGGTGTATTGTTATAAAGACATTAAGCTTAAATAGTAGGAGATAATGCTATGAGAAGATTTTTGTTAACAGTCTTACTTTTTTGTCCGTTGATAGTATATTCTGAGGATGAGAGAAGGGAAATAACTTTGGATGAGGCTAACTTGTATGTGGTAACAAAGGAGGCGGCTATTGAAGCCTTAAAAGACCCTAAGATATATACACTTGTTATTAAAACAGAGGTTAAAGAACTTGCAGGATATACAGTTGCACATTTGGCTGTAGAAAGTCATAGAGAAGCAGCACTAAAAGCCTTGGAAGATTCTCAGATTCTGCTACTTAAGGACTCTCAGGGAAAAACTGTGAAACAAGTGATAGAAGATAAGTGGGGAATAAGACCTTGATAACTTGATTAAGCTCTTACAAAATTATCTTTTATCTTACGATGTTTTTTGGGATGGTAAATGGTTGATGAGCCTAATAATAGGATTAGATTAGAGGAGTCTTTTGATGAAGAGTTTTGTAATGAGGCGCAAACACTCTCACATATTTCATGAGATTTCTCTAAGTTTCGCATTTTTATATACGATAGATTAACCAATTCTACCCTCGCAATACCACACTTGACAAGTCTTGTGAGAAGGATAAAATAAAAGCAGAGAGGAGGATAATTATGAGAAAAATAATTTTTCTGATATTCCTTGCTGCTTTTTGTATTGGCTGTTCATCTGGTGTAGAAGAGATTCATAAAGACAAGGGCACAAGATTTGATGTTTGGGAAGAGGATATATACCTAAATGATACTGAAGATAACACAGATGCCTTGATAGTAGAGGACACAAGAATAACTACAGGGGATTCGAGCTACGATTCGTTATTATCTGATAAATTAGATGAGACGAGGGATAATTATTTTGGAGACATTGTCTACTTTGATGTGTTGGGCGAATTAGTAGAAGATGGGGGGATATCAATACCTGATGGTGATGGCGTAGATATTTACATGGATGTGGGTTCTATTGGAAATATAGTTGCAAATGCATCAAAACTCGACTTTGGGGATGTAGAAATAAACAAATCAGTAGATGGGACCGTTACAATTACCAATGTGGGACAGGATATTGTAGGGTTAAAGACAATTGGAGTGATGGGTACTGGTTTTAGTAGGGGTGGAGGGACTTGTGTTGAAGGAGATAAAATATCCCCCAATGAGGGATGTACTATTATTATCAAGTTTTCTCCTGATGCTATCAAAGAGTACAAGGGGGTTTTAACTATCTTATCTGATGCTAACAATTTAAATGTTGAACTTCTTGGAAGAGGTATTCAAGGTATGAGTGATGTGGATCTTCAAATAACCAAGTTGTTTGCACCTAAAAGCGCTGATAATGGAATACCATTCAACATAAGTGTAACGATTAAGAATAATGGTACAACAGATGCTGGGTCATTCAAGGTGAGGTCTTATTTTTCAGTTGACGAGATACCGGGTAATGGTGGTTCACCGGCTGACCAATTATTGAAGGAATGGGATGTTGCCTCTCTCAGAGCTAACGAGGAGAGCACCCTAAGTAGTTCTGTGTCGTTTAACGGATTTCCTATTCATAATAGTTATTTTGTTGTTGTGAAAGTTGATGCCGAAGACAAAGTTAAAGAATCTAACGAAGAGAATAACACTGAGAGCTTTAGGGTCTTTGTTTCAAGATAAGCTGGGACTATTTGTTTTTTATAAGCGATTTTATCCCCCTAGATCCCTTAATAACATATTAAAGGAAAGGACTGTCCTGGTATTTAATTAGACAAATAGGGTAGTGATACAAGATTGATGTTGTAAAATTAAGTCGGTGCAATAAATACTTCACACACACATTAGACCACTCCTACAACACCACACAAAACCTCATAAGCACCTAACAGTTTATATGTATGTGCTGTCAAGTATTTTTAATTAGCACCCTGAGATCTTAGCCGAGGATTAGGCAAATGGAACACGTTATTACTGGCCTTTGCAATTTTATACATATTATGATAGGATTAAGAATTGGAATTTGAAACCTTTTTGAGCAAAAATTAATCATAATGATATGATAGATGTAGTCAAAAAGTTACCATTTTTAATAGCCTCTATAATAATTCATCTTGGCATTTTAATGGTTCTTACCCTTCAGTTAAAAATGCACACTAAAAAGGTGGAAAAGAGCAGTATTTTTAATGTGGAACTAGTGCAATTGGAAGATAAAAAAGATGATCTAAAGAAATCTGTAATAGAATATGAGAATTTCACTAGCTTACAACCAAATAATCTATTTCTGGCAAAGGTAGAGGATATAAAAGATAGTTGGAACTTAAGAATTCCAAATAGATCGCAAACAACGGTAACAATCAAATCAGACAACAAGATTTTTGAAAACAAGCCTATCAAATTTAGGGAATTACCGAAGAAAGACAAACTCTTAAATAAAGAGGTGGCTGAGGTGATCTCTAGGATTATCTATATAGAAAAAGCTGATAATAACATTAACCCTAGAAGCCCAGCTGATAAAAAATCAGAGATAGAATCTAGGAGCAAAGATACCAATGAAAACTTTAGTAATAATAACTACACAAACATCCACATAGGCCAAAATCTACTGGATATAACACCTAATTACAAAGATATCTCCTATTTATCTGAAATATCTGTTAAACAAGACTATGAGCTTGTCAGACGTATGATTGAAGAAAAGGCAAATAGATTTGTACCCATAGTATACCAAAAGAAGCTTATGGAAAAAAAGAGGAGAACAGCAATCGTAGAGATTATCTTAAATGAAAAGGGATATGTTTTTAGTCACATTATCAAAAAGTCTACGGGGATCAAAGAGATGGACAAAAGCATAAATGCCATCCTTCATTTAGCGGAACCATACCTCTATGTTCCTAAACCTGTTGACATAGAACTTGTGTTTTACGAATAGGAGGTCAAACATGAAGATATTAACATTTTTATCACTTTTTTTACCTTGGACAGTTATTGCTACTGACAACTGTCCCAAAGCGGACTCCGCTCTTTATGGAGAATGCATGATCGAGAATATTTCGACTCTTATATCAGAAAAGAAGTACACCTATGCATTAGATCTTCTACGTAGTTACGAAGAGTGGTTTAGGGCACAGAAGCAACTGGACTATAATAATGTTGGTAAGATCGTTTCAGGAAAGGCATTTATTTATTATCTCAAAGGGGATTATAATGAATCACTGAAAAGTTTTAACGAAGCTTTGGAAATATTTTATACTAAAAAAGACGAAGAAAAGGTTGCCGAGACAAAGACAAACATTAGCATTGTAAAGGCATCTATGAGCGATTATAAAGAAGCCATCAAGGTCATAAATGACGCAGAAAAATATTACAGAAAAACAAACAGAGTAATTGACCTTGCAGATGTCTTATTTAACAAGGGTATATTCTATTATTTCTCAAATGACTATGAAGATGCTCTTCATCACTTATCTGAGGCTGAAAAGATATATCTGGCTAAGAACTTAAAAATTAGATACCTCTCAACCCAGGTACTAAAGGGGATAATAAAGGCAAAGAGAGGTGACTATAGAGATGCTCTCTATCTTTGCGAGAATAACCTACTATCATTTTCTTTGAAATATTATTGTATAGCTTTAGCATATGATGGTTTACAAAATAGAGAAGAGGCAAGAAAGGCATTCAGAAAGGCATTGGAGAAGATTGATAAGAATATTAACCAGGTAATTAAAAATTCAGGAGATGAGGCGGCACAGGCTCTTTCAGAGAAATATTCTGAGATATTTACGGAGTATCTACTTTTTATGTTGAGAAGTTCGATAAGATAAACTCTCTCTCCTAACCTACTATGGGCAACCTTCTACGAGTTTTATACTCATTCATCTTTTGTTGGAGTCTGCAAACAGTTTCATTATAAACTCTCTCAGTCTTTTCATGACTTGACATGGATACGCTGATTACATCTCCTGGCAAGAAGGGTTGTAGAATCTCAATCTGGCACTTAGCTGGTAGAGGCAGATGAGATACTGGACCTATTGATATTATCCATGGGAGGGCAATGCTTATAGGAAATGCTCGTGACCTTATAAGCCTTTCTATCCTCAATTTTTTTGCCAAGAATTCTCCCCTGTAAAGTATAAAAAGAGTCTCATGACCTCCTACTGATACCATAGGAACAATTGGCACATTTCGAGTAATTGCAACTTTGGCGAATCCAGAGGGATATAAGCCCCCCTTCGAATGCCCGACTACATAAAAGTCTTTAATAGAAAAATTATTCATAAATTGTATAATACATCCCTAATAAAGTTCCTGGCAGACTCCCTCAAAGGGCAGGTATTAGCAAGAGGGCCATAAAAATATGGCATATCCAATGGGAGAAATATATTAAATTCCATTTTTTTTAAGTAGTTTTCCCAGTCTATTCATTACAGATGAGGTGCAAAATGCCCCAGGGACAAGGACAATATTAGTTCGTCCCCCAATAAAACTAAATTCGCATCTTTTTTCTAATGTCGCAATTGCCTGAAGAAATGAGCCCTTTACAAAACTGGTTAACCTCTTCCCTTTCCTAATAATTGTCCCTAATTTCACAACCACCTCCCTGTAACTAAAGTATATATCCAAATGACACACTGTGTCAATTTTGTTTTCTTACAATTCTCGTAAAATTAATATCTTTCTTCATTTCTGAGTTATAGCCACAACTATTCATGTCCAAGGATCTTAGAATCACAATATTAGAATGCTTTTTAATATATGTCCTACAAAAATACAAATGGTTTAATGATCATACAGGAGTAGTTATAAATTTGTTGGGAAAATTGATATTTTTTGGTATATAAAATTAACTTCTTTGAATATCACATGAAGGCATATAGATTTAAGACAAATACTATCATAACTCCTTTTATGGAGGATGCTTCTGAGTCAATTGTTGGTTTCAAAAAACTTAGAGAATACCAGGATACAATATTAAAAGAGGTTGGAATTGCTGTTATTGATATTACTGACTTTGCACAAATAGATGACTCAAATTTTATTCTTTTTTTTGACAATGTGTATTTTACCCGGCGATGCATAAGATACTTCTTAAATGAGATAAAGAAGTACAATCATTCTGTACAATTAGCTATCCCTGATTCCCTTTTTATAAAGAAGTACGAACCTTTGCAAGAGCTAAAAGAGGTTAGTAGTAGAGGCAAAAAGGGTAAAGCCTACAACATTTTTTTCATAAAGGAAAAGTCAGATTTAAACGATATCAACAATATAAGGCCCGCGTTTATCAAATTTAGGGAAATAATATACAGACAACCAATTCCACCAAACATGTTTGGAAAGAAATTTTTTGAACAACCAATTACCACATCCATAGCCTTTCACATAAATCACTGGGTTAACCTCTTAAACGCAAACCAAATGGAGATTGTTGTAAAATGGGTTGAGTATATCACCTCCCACCCCTTTAAAGTCTTCACAAAACTTACCATAGCCATTTTCGCCTTCCTAATAAGAGGACTTATAGACACATTCAGGCTTCAAAGCATAAGTTCTGCATTCTCAAAGGGCGTATTTATAAACACCATAATGCGGTGGTTTAACATAATAGGCAAAAACTGTGAAATCCACCCAAGTGCTATACTTGAATTTGCCATAATAGGAGATAATGTCAAGATCGGTCCACAATCATACATAAGGGCATCCGTTATTAATAACGACGTTATAATAGAGGAGAAGACTAAGATCACATTTTCAATTATAGATAAAGGGTGCTATATAAGTCAAATTACAATTCTCAACGGTGTTGTGGCATATCCTGATGGGGATGTTTGCATAGATGGGATGCAATTCTGTCTTTCTGGAAGGAATGTAAAACTTACAGGACTTGCAAGACCGATGGACTTAAAATATGGAGGTAGGATCTCAGTTTTGTACAAGAAGAGGCCTGTTGCAGTAAATCTTGAGATATTGGGCTCATGTTTTGGACATAGATGTTTTATAGGACCCGATATCTATATAGCTCCTGGAAGGGAAATTCCAAATGACACAGTAATAGTGCCACGTATCTCCGAAGTCCTTTATAAAATTCCTGAATATATAAAACCGGGTGTCCCTATGGTAATAGAAAACGGTACACTGGTGGAGTCTAGTAGTGAAAAACAGTAATAGCCCTACTTACTGTGTATTTTTAATCTGTAGGAACAATGAAGACACTTTGAAAAAATCATTACCTATAATTTTATCTCAATGCAGAAGCAAGAATATAATCGCATTTGATACCCAGTCAGAAGACAATACAAAGGCACTCCTCAAAGAGGTGGGTATAAAGGTCATAAATATTAAAAAAGGTGAATTTAATCATGGTAGGACCCGCAATCTTTCACTAAAATATTCTAACGCTGAGATATTCATATTTCTAAATGGTGATGCAATTCCTTTAGACAATTGGTTAGATGCTCTATTAAGTGGGATTGAGGATTGTGATGCTGTATTCTCCAAGCAGATCCCCAGTGAAGATTGTGACCCACTAAGATTTACAGATTTAGTAAATCACCCTTACTTTAGATTTAGCAAAGTCTTAAAGATAACATCTAACAGCAACTTACCTGTGGTCTTTGATACGGTCTCATGTGCCGTTAGAAGAGCGACACTACAAAGGATAAAATTCCCCACTGTCCCTTTTGGTGAAGACTATCTGTGGGCAGAGTTATTAATAAATTGCGGTGGCACTATCTCCTATATACCACAATCAATTGTAATTCACTCTCACTCCATCTATACTGACACTAGAAAGATTATAAAAAGGCACTTTGAGGAAGGCAGGCTCAAATCACATCACAAAAAAGAATATGGACTGAGGTATACTTTTGGTTTTATCCCCTCAGCCTTCATTCTAGACACCATAACCTTGCTCACAATTAATATACCTATGAGAAATAGGGTCGTCTGGATTATGAAGGAACCATTTCTTAGAACTATACAATTAATCTCCTTTCATTTGGGGTTAAATCAAGAGAGGATTCCACCATTACTTAAGGATATGCTGTCATGGTCAAAGTAAGGGAAGACAAGATACTAGTTGCAATAGTACATTTCTTTGATGTGAAAATGACTAATGAGGCAATCTATTCTATAAAAAATGGCACTCTCGTCCCCAAAATAGCGGTTGTATGTAAAAGTAACGAGACTAAAAACTTTTCACAGAGAGATTTGATATTTATTGAGGATAATGAAAATAAAGGATATGCAGCAAGGCTAAATAAAGCAGGTAGATATGCACTACAAAATCACTATGATTATGCCATTTTTGCTAATAACGACATTAAAGTGAATAGAGACACTATAGCAAAGATGTACACGTTTATAAAAGCCAATCCAAATACAATTGTAGCCCCTTTAATTCTCTATGAAAACGGCAGAATTCAAAGCTCTGGCATAAGATTTAATCTATTAACTGGGAGAAATATAAATCTATATCACAACTGTGATGTAAAAAGTATCAATGAAAGGATCATAATACCTGATGCAGTCACAGGAACATTTTTTATGGTCAAGACCTCAGTATTTAAGTCTATTAAGTTTGATGAAGATTATGACTTCTACTTTGAAGATGTATCCTTCTGTTTGGGAGCCTCTGAATCAGGCATTAGACCTATTGTCTTACGAGAGGCGACAATTGTACACAAGACTTCCCAGAGTATTAAAATGTTGCCCATAAGGCAAATCTCCGAGATGGTAACGAAAAATCACATCAAGACAATAAACAAGCACTTTGGGATAACTGGTGGCTCATTCCCAATAACAGTACCTATAATCCTCTCAATAGCATACAATGTTTTATATTTTTTATTGAAAACCAATAATAAAAAAGGTGAGGCCTTAAAAGGTGTGATATCAGGAGCAATTAAGGGAATTGGAGAGATACTAAAGTGAAAAAGGCTATACTGATACCAGTATTCAATGAAGAGGTAAGTATAAAGGTTGTGATTGATTCTCTGCTTAAACTAAGAGATAGATACGACATTATAGTCGTGGATGACGGTTCCTATGACAAAACACCTGATATTTTAAAAGACTATGACATTGTTGTCCTCAGACACTGTATTAATTCTGGTTATGGTGCCGCCATTCAAACAGGTTTAAGATACCTCTATGATAAAGGGTATGAACAGGCAATTCTCTTTGATGGAGATGGTCAACATCCGGTAGAATCAATAGACGTTATCTCACTTGAGCAAATAAAACAAAAAAAGGATATTGTAATAGGGAGTAGATTCCTTTCTGGTTATGAAGATGTAGGCACTTTGAAAAGGATAGCATTGAAGTTTTTTTCACTAATAATATACATCGTGACAAAAGTAACAATAAAAGACCCTACAAGTGGTTTCAAATGCCTCAACAGAAGGGCGATGAGGTACTATATCTCAGATGTTACGCCCCTCTCTTTTCCTGATGCAGATGCAATGATCTTGGCAATAAAATCAGGCCTTACAATCATAGAAATACCTGTTAGGATGAACAAGAGAATAAGCGGTAGGTCTATGCACTATGGACTTAGAGCAGTGATGTATATGATGAATATGTTTTTTTCATTGATACTATGTGTTCTTAAATCTGATGATGAATTAAAAATGGAGGAATAAAATGGACATGCCACTCAAACAAAAGATATTTGCAATAGTACTTGCCGTCATATTACTTGGTATTGTCTTTGAACTTGTGCGTAGACGTAAATTGAAGATCGAGTATAGTTGGCTTTGGATACTTACTGGACTTTCAATACCGTTCTTAGTCTGGAGATATGACTTACTTCTCTTCCTAACAAACATATCTGGTGCAGTATCATCTACCTCTACACTCTTTGCGTTTGCATTTTTCTTTATCATTCTCCTCAATCTCCATTTTTCTATCGTCATTTCAGATATGCAAAATAGACTCAAATATCTTATTCAAGAGAATGCGATCTTAAGACAGACTATAGTTGAACTTACAGACAAAAAGACAAAGTATTAAATAATGGATCTGAGGAAGAAATGCCTATCCGTAGAAAGAGTGTTTGAAGAACTGGATCGTCTTATTTGTGCATATAAGAATAAAAATAAAATAGATTGTCTACCTGAATGCAAAGGCGAATGTTGTAAAAAGGAAGATCTATATACTACTGTGCTTGAGTTTCTCCCTCTAGCATTTTTCTTACACTCTGAGGGTATTTCAGAAAAGATATTCGCCGAATCTGAGTTAAATAGAGACAGTACATGTGTTCTCTATTCTGAAGAAACTGGTAAATGCCTGTTTTACAGACATCGTGGACTTATATGCCGACTATTTGGATTCTCCTCTATAAAAGATAAAAACAACAGATTGCAGATGGTAACATGTAGGTGGATTAAATCTGCATATAAAGATTCAGTTGTGTTGAATCCCAGTAATATAATTATGCTCGACTACCAAAGACGGCTATCCCTAATCGATACAACATATGGAACAAAATTAACTCACGTGAATAAATCCATTAAGACCGCCATAGAATTGGTTGGAATGTATCTAAAGTACAACCGAATATAAATATTCCCACAGTTTTTTATTTCCTTTTTCTGTTATTTTTTAAATTTTCATAAGTCTTAATTATCGATATAACCTCAGAAGAAATAATATTATTGTACTTTCCTTTTAAGGTGATTATCTCTTCTTGTTTCATTTTTAGCTCTTCAAGTATATTCGAAACATCCGAGATGTCACTATTACTGTCATTGTTGGTTTCATTCTTTGCATCTACTACTTTTCTTAAACTTATTGCGAACATATTGATCCTGTTTTTAGCCTCGTTCATCATGAGCACGGTATTCATAATCTCGGTAAACTTTCTTTCTATTTCCTTTACTAGCGGTGTTGTTTTCTGCCTTGTGTTTAATCTATTTTCTATAAGACCCTCGAAGGTCAGTGATAATTCTTCATACATTTTATAATAAGATTTTAGCTTTTTCATGTAATTATCTATCATTTCTACATAGAATGAAGCTTTATTCACGTTGTTGGGCGGATTCACCTCATTCAAATCGACTACATCTTTTATTCTTCCACTTAAGACTTCAAACTTAGTGTTATTTCCCTCATCAACAGATATCCTTATTTTTCCACCTGTTATTGATATAATCTTAAAAGGAGTATTAATCCTTATCTTTTTATCAGATGTAGAAGTCCAAAATTCTGAAGAACCATAAAATAATGCACATGATATAACGTTGGACTTATCAGAGAAGTTTTCATTTAGCTCAAAAAGAGAATTTTCATATAATATGACATTTAGAACATCATTTATTACTATACTGACAGATGCTCCTACTTCTGTCTTTATTCTAAAACCGGATGTTAATTTTTCGTTTTCGTAGACATGTTCCCACGTGTTCCTCTGTGATAGGACATATGCCCCATTGGAAACAGATTGTATAACTGAGATTTCAGAAGCAAAAATATATCTACCCAATAGTTGACCAAACAAAATTATTAAAAAATAACAATCCTTTTTACCAGTCATTGTTAATGTAAGTCTCTCCTATCTATTTCTCTCTAGAAGTTCTCGTGCAAACTCTCTATTTTTTTCTGTTATCCTCTGACCTCCGAGCATACGCGCTATTTCCTCTACCCTTTCATCCCCTTGCAATTTTCTTATTTTTATGGACGTCCTTTGATTTTTAACAATCTTTTCAACTATAAAATGATCATCTGCCAACGAGGCTATTTGAGGTAAATGAGTTATACAGATAACCTGTTTATCTCTTGACAACCCTTTTAAGAATATTCCAACCGATTCCGCCACAGCACCCCCAATACCAGCATCTACTTCATCAAAGATATAAGTTGATACTCTATCCCGTCCGGACAAGGCACTCTTAAATGCGAGCATTACTCTAGAGAGTTCACCGCCCGATGCTATTTTAGACAGTGGTCTAAACTCTTCTCCTAAGTTTGGGGCAAATAAGATCCTAACTTTATCAAATCCTGTGTGTAACACCCTCTCGCTGTTGTACATATCAGATGGTAATTCAAATGATATATCAAACTTTATTTTGGCATCTTTGAAGCCAAGCTTTTGCAGTATCACTTCGCACTTTTTAGATACCTCATTAGAAGACTTTACTCTCATCTGATGGAGTAGTTCTGCCTTCCTACACATCTCCTCAAATACAGATATCAATCTCTGTTTTACATCACTTGTCTTAATCTCAAAATTCTCCAATTCTTCTATTTCAGTTTCAATCTTTTTTAGCCTTGGGATTAACTCCTCTACGGATATCTTATATTTTTCACATATACGTTTTACCTGCTGTATTCTACCCTCCACCTCATCAAGCCTTTCCGGAGAAAAATCAGTCTTGTTAATCTTCTCAGTTATATGATTCTTAAATTCTACTATAAAAGCTTCAAAATCATCTATGCCAGACAGATAAGATTCAAACCCTTTTGAGATCTTTGATAATTCAAGTATCTTTTTTTTCAATCTCCCAATCATAGAGATTATACTCGAATCCTGACTGTAAAGAACAGACTCAATATCTAATAGTATCTGTTGAAATTTTGCTGAATTTTTCAATATGTTTGATTCTTCGAGCAATCTATCTAGCTCTTCTTTACTAAGTGCAATTTTCTCAATCTCTTGTCTTTGATATCTCAAGAAGTCAAGACGTGATTCCCTCTCATTAACCAAACTATTGAGTCTTTTTAGTTCTCCAAGCAAAGAGAAATATTCATCTCGCAGTGCCTTATAATCTTCTATGATATCGTACTTTGAGAAATATCTATCAATTATTTCAATATGTGATTCTTCGTTGAGTAACATCTGATGTTGATGTTGACCAGATATATCTACCATATAGAATGTCTTCTCTCGCAACTGATTTAGTGTGCGCATCTCCCCATTGATAGAGATCTTTGATCTACCAGCCCTATTAAGACTTCTCCTCACAGTTACCTCTTCTCCATCTTCCAGAAAAACACCTTCTACGACAAGCTCATCGCTTTTATTCCTTATAAAATCGGTATCTCCTCTTGAACCCAAAAGAAGGGAAACTGCCTCTATAAGAATAGACTTTCCCGCACCAGTCTCACCCGTTATAACATTAAAACCTCTACCGAATTGAATATCTACATCATCAATTATCGCAAAATCTTTTATCTGTAGGTGTGTGAGCATCCCACTTACTTCTCACCCCATTTGAGCTTTGTTCGGATTATATCAAAGAAATCCCTTCTCTTTGATTGAACTACCTTCACCGGAAACCCGCTCTTCTCTATCCTGACCTCATCCATACTCATCAGTTCAAAGCCTCTCTGACCGTCAAAACTGGCATAAAGTGGACCAATGGCTTTAGAAATCTTAACCTTTACTCTTACATTAGCAGGCATTATAATTGGTCTAAAAGATAACATGTGTGGTGAAACAGCATTAATAATAATTGCATCTGTCTCTGGATGAAGGATAGGACCGTTGACGGCCATATTGTATGCTGTCGAACCTGTAGGGGTTGCTACTATGATCCCATCGGCCTTTATCTTACTCAGATACAAATTATCTACCCATATATCAAAGTTTACAATAGGTGTAAGTGAGTTTCTAATTATGGCTGCCTCGTTTAATACATCTGTACATACCAATGTCTTCTCATCTCTTACTACAGCACACCTCAAACGAGATTTATATATATATTTGTAACTCTCGTTTACGATATCATTTAGTGTCTCACGTAGTTCTTCAAGGGTGATCTCCGTTATAAATCCAAGTGAGCCACTTAAGTTAATTCCGACCACAGGTTTTTCTTTACTGGCCAAAAAATCCAGAGAACGCAAAAATGTCCCATCCCCACCTGCAACAATTAAAAAATCAATTAGTTTGGTGATCTCTTGCGTAAGCACATATTCGTATTGAAGTTTCCGGGCAGATGCCTCATCAAGATATGCCTTTATGTGATAATGTGTGAGTTCCGAGAGAATTTGGCCGAATATTTGTTCTATTTGGGGATGTGTAATTTTGAGAACAATACCTGCATATTTCATACAAATATTCAACTATCACAAAAGAATAAAACTGTCCAAAATAAAATGACTTCTTTTTGAAATTACAGAATATGTATAAAAAGTGGATACCAATGTTATTCTTCAACTAGACATATTTTTGCCACAGTTTGTGATTACTACTTTCGAGTGCAACCGCTCAGGAAAAATAACAGATGTTGACCTCGATCTTAAGAAAGAGAGCCTACCTTTACTCCGATAAGAGAGTTTCTTCTAATTGAATATTGATAGAAAGTCCTATTTCAAGGCTGCTAAAAAGTCGAGGGTTAACCAATGAGAGATCCTAATTTTTTATACACAACGCCTTATACTATAAAACACCCCATATTACAATTTACCTTGACTAAACGGTATTCCCATTAAGCAATCAAACGTTGGCATTACTTATTCGCTTCTAGCACATCTAAAACCTACAGTCATAAGTCTTTCAGATGGAGATGCATACATTCTATTACTTTTCCGTAAATCTAAAGATGAACTCTTAAAAGATCCGCCGCGAATAACTCTATAAGTGCCTGTAAGTGGACCTTTAGGATTGGTTGTGTTCATGGTAAGATAGGCATTTTTGTCGTACCAATCTGCGACCCACTCTGCTACATTACCCGCCATATCCATTACACCATAGCCGCTCGCGCCACTCAAGAAGCTCCCCACCTCCTTAATTTTTAGATCACATTCCACGAAATTTGCTCTTTTGCAATCAGGTCTATCGTTACCCCATGGATAATCCGTATTTACACCTTTTTGAGATGCTGCCTTCTCCCATTCTGCCTCCGTGGGTAACCTCTTCTTAACCCATTCACAATATGTCTTGGCATCATTGTAACTAACTCCTACAACAGGAGCGGAAGGAGACTTATTTACTAAAAAGTTCTGAGGAGCACCACATACTCTCGCCTCTACGCACCTTTGATACTGAAGATTAGTTACTTCATACTTATCAATATAAAAAGCTGATAAAAGGACCTTTCTTACCGGTTTTTCATCTTCTTCCCCCTTTTCACTACCCATAATGAATTCACCGGCTGGTATATATACTTGCTCTGCCCTCAAAGGACTTACATTGGAGGTCATTATCCTTTGGTAAAATAAAAAATAGTAAATTACTACCCCTATAATTACTATCCCAGCAACAACTGAGGATATTTTTATCCAGGACCTACCTTTACTCTTTTGTGCCAAATCTTGAGCACCAATCTGAGATTGAGATTCCGGTGTGATTATATATGGAGAAGATCTGAGAGACTCTATGGCCTTTTTAAATTCCTGTGCACTTTGATATCTATCATCCGGATTTTTTGAAAGAACTTTTAAGAGTATTGTTTCCGCTGCTTTGGGTAAAGAATTATTTATTATGAGTGGAGAAGGTGGATTAACTTCAACGTGACATTTTCTGACTTCATAATCACTTTCAGAGTCAAAAGGGACTTTTCCAGTCAGTGCCTCAAACAGGGTAACACCAAGAGAATAAAGGTCGCTTCTGGCATCTAATTCAGCTCCTCTTATCTGTTCTGGAGACATATACCAGACAGTCCCCACGGCAATACCTGTTGCAGTAAGTCTTGTTCCACCTGTCAATTTGGCTATCCCGAAATCCATTACCTTTACTCTCATATCAGGTGTAATCATAATGTTTGCCGGTTTTATATCTCTGTGTACGACACCCATCTGATGGGCATATCCAAGTGCATCACAAACCTGTGAAAATATATTAACTACCTCATCTATGGACAGCTTGCCTCGCTCTTTTATGTATTCCTCGAGGGTCTTTCCTCTGACAAACTGCATTATAAGATAAAACTTTTGATCCTCTTCAAGAAAATTATACAAGGTGACAATATTTGGATGATCGAGCTTTGCAAGAAGCCTTGCCTCATTTATGAATCTACTCCTAATCCCGTCGTCTTTGGATAACTCTGGTGGGAGCATCTTTATGGCCACTTCTTGACCAGATAGATTGTGAATGGCATGAAAAACAACTCCCATACCTCCTTCGCCCAACTTCTTTACTACCTCATAATTCTTTCCAATTACTATCTTCTCCTCAGTCTGCTGTGGTGGCATTACTCCTATAGCAATGGTCTTCCTTGTAAGCGGTTCACCACAAGAAAGACAGAACTTAGAATCGGCCGAATTCTCAGTATTACATTTAGGGCATTTCATAATTTACTCTCCTGCATAAAGTAGAATTTGAACTGTGATATTATCGTTACCCCCTCTCCTATTTGCCTCGTTTATCAATTCTTGAACACAATTTTGAATATCCCCATGCTTTGCCAATTCTAAGATTTCCTCATCAGAGATACTGTCGAACAGGCCATCTGAGCACATCAATAGCCTGTCACCATTGACCATCTCCAAAAAACCTATTGGTTCATCGAATTCTAAATAAAATCTACCTCCCAGGGCCTTGCTAACTATATTCCTTTCAGGATGAAAAAATGATTCGGCAAGTGTAATTATACCATCATCCAGAAGCTTTTGAACAAGTGTATGATCCTTGGTTAACCTCTTAATCTTTTCATCCCTTATCAAATAAAGACGACAATCGCCCAGATGTCTGTAGAATGCCTTGTTATTCTCAACTACAAGGCAGATTGCTGTCGCCCCCATCCCATAGAGCCCAGGATTTGCAGATGCAAAATCCCTTATCATTCTATTAGCTACACCAAATGCCTCATCTATCATCGACTCTATGGGACGGCCATCCTTTAGGTGTGTTTCAAAATACTCCCTTACCGCATCGACTGCTATTTTACTTGCTATTTTACCACCTCTATGACCACCCATACCATCTGCTATCACAAGGATATCGTAATTAGCAAGGTGAAAGTATCCATAGTAGTCTTCATTGACCGCCCTAACCATACCTGTATGACTCATATTTGCAACATAAACAGCCATTCTACTTTCTCTTAATACTAACGAAAATTGTGTTAAACGCTCCAAATGTAATGTTATCCCCATCATGGAGCATCATCTCTCTGTCAAGTCTTATACCATTCAGAAGTGTCCCATTTGTGCTTCCCAAATCCCTTATGTAGAAATGCCCATCTCTATAAGAGATTACAGCATGTCGTGAACTCACAGTCTCCTGATCAATTACAATATTACAAGTAGGGGATGCACCAATGATATTTTCCGTAGAAAAGATCTTGAAATCCTCACCCTCTAATCTTCTATCAAATGATACTAGCCATCCGACAAGGACAACACCTGTAAATGCACTTTCAGTTTTAACAATCTTTGTCCTTCTACCCTCTAATGAACTAATGTAAGCCTTATTTTCAGGTGCAAATTCTTTCATTTCATCCTGCGATCTTGAGAGAGGAACAACGGTGTTTATCTCAAATAATGTCTTTCCTTTATTTTCCGGTGTAATTGTTTTAATCTTTGGTTGTCTCTGAGTTGCACAATGAGGGCATACCTCATCTACGTCACGCAAGACATGACCATTTGGACACAAGTTTTGCACAAGTCGTGCACCACAAGAGCCACAAAATTTACCGGGGTTTAAAATCTCAATACCACAACTAGGACATTTCATTTTATTCTCCTCTGTGCCCCTTCCTTCATCGATTTTAGCATTTTCACGAAATACTCGTGGCTATTTGAATAAAATTTCATCTGGGCATCCATTTCGCTTCTTAAACTCTCCTTCTGCTTTGCCAGGTTTGCACGCTCTGTAGAAATCTTAGAAAGCCTTGTCCTTGCCTTATCATCACTCTGCCTACTTAGTAATTCAGCCTCTTCTCTCCCCAGCTCTTCAAGCTTTTTATCCGCCAATAAATACATGTTTTTTCTTGTAGCATAAGATCTAACAGATGAGATGGCGAGTTGTTCGGCTGATATTGCCTCTAATATATTCTTATGAAATTGCTCCAATCCCATTGGTGCCATGTATTTATTAAAATTATCTTTTTCAGAGCTGAGCCTCTTATCAATATCAGAAATCTTAGCCTCAAATTCAAGTATGGAGATACCGCCTGACTGAACAGCCTCCACTGTCTTTTCCATCTCAAGCCCAATCTGCTCCAAATTACTTAGTATCGGAAAAACCTTTTCAATGTAATCTCTCTTGGCATCTTTACAATTGATGAAAACAATAAGGATAGCGATCGATGTAATTATTCTCCTCTTCATCTTTTGCTCCTCTCAAATCTACAGAGTTAGAAATTATTACATAGATTTGAAATAGTCAAATTATAAAAGAGCATGCACTTTT
The DNA here is from genome assembly GCA_026416535.1 of Deltaproteobacteria bacterium. Classification (GTDB taxonomy): domain Bacteria; phylum Myxococcota; class SpSt-1050; order SpSt-1050; family SpSt-1050; genus SpSt-1050. Next base: position 1,342 of record JAOAFA010000007.1, on the reverse strand, counting down.
TGCTTGGACCCTTTTACACTTGGCGCATAGTATATTCAAAAAATATGCCTGAAAACATCACCTAAAAATTCTCACCACATTACTATATACTGTTACATTCCTAACCTCTAAGCCCTATGAATTAGACCATAAAACGTGAACTATAGGATATGGATAATGAGTCGTAATTCAGATTTTACTTGTTCACAATATATGTCAAACTTGTAAATAGAGGCTATAATAACTACCGTGAATCTTAGTCTTTTTATTTTAATGACTTGGATTTACCTGTAGCAACTACACCTTCAACTTTATTGTGTAGTTCTCTCAAATACCCACCCTTATTCACTATATGTCCCAAATGTGCCTTTCCTCAGCTATTCTATAACATTGTAAATTTTGCCAGAAAAATAAAACAACTTAGGCTACTAACCCAGAGATGCAGGAAATCAAAATCTATATTAAGCATTCTGTCTTATAAATAAGCATCACTTTTGAGAGTTATTCCAAAGACAAGATAAAACCCTTTCTCATGTCAATAAATCTTCTATGGGCATAGGCGAGAGATGAAAACTTATCCAATAAAGTTAAATAGTTATAAAACATCTCTTTTATCTATTCAGAAGATATATAAGGAGGAAAAAAGCAGGAAATAATAAGAGGTTGATATTGATGTATGTATAAGGTATAGAGCCGTTTATAGCAGTAAAAAATACACAAGGGTTTAATAAAAATGAGATTAAGAAAGATGATGTTGGTGGGATCAGGCAAAAGCCGGTTTGCCAATGGGTATATCAAGAGAATATACTAACTAAGAGTGTTATTACTAAATATACAACATGCTCCCCAAAAATATGCCTTTTGTGGACATAAGAATAATGAATGGATAAATGTTCCCCTAAACTATCTATGAGTTAGAGGTTACTATATAGCCGATTCCTTCGTCGATGTTTACTTTTAACTTCATCCAAAGTTATCTCCCTTCTTCCCCCCTTCAGAATATAGTATCAACAGAAAAAATAAGATAACAAAACAAAACCTCCTTCATCACCAACGTCCTAACAAGTCAATATTCCCACAAATCAGAATTCTAAATAATACTTTATCAATAGCAGATACCTTTTGAGAGTAACCACTATCATCCTACTCTATCAAGTAAATTTGTATAGTCTTGTAGAATTAGAATATGAGCAGACACAGATAGAAAGGGCACTTAATGAATTGGGGATAAGACTAATAAATGCCAATACACCACAGGCGAAGGGAAGGATTGAGAGGAGATTCAGATTTTTTCAGGACAGGTTAATAAAAGAGATGAGACTATTAGGTATAGATAATTATACAGAGGCTAATAAATTTCTTG
>JAOAFA010000125.1 GCA_026416535.1 Deltaproteobacteria bacterium | reverse complement strand
TTTATAGGGGAAGACGAGTCAATGTTGATAAAACGAAAATGTGAGCACACATGTTTTATAGATCCATCCTATGGCAGGTTGATCTGTAAAAGTTTAAATCTCATATCAAGATATTTATAGACAATATCCACGTTCAATACTCAACCTTAACAAATGTATCGAAAGACCCTTTATCATTTTGAATTCAATATTACTTTGCAAATAAATCTCCAAGTATTATCTTATGCACACCACAACTAGATGAAAATAAGATATCTTCGTTAACTTTCAAAAATCCACGTGCACGAGGTCCAGAATAAATAATTTTCTCTAGTCCTGCTGACATATCTCTCATCCAAATAGTAGACTTACTCAATTGGGCAGCAAATAGAACATTTGCTTTAATATCAAGATATATTTCCAATGTGTACCTTGGGACACTAATCTCTTCTATTTTGTATTCATCATAGACAGTTATGTAACTAAAAAAATAATTTGAGCTAAGAAATCTATTATTCAATGAATCATAGCTAAATCTTGCCATCGATGGCCCTATAAGTCTATAAGTTAAGGGCTGTAATGTTTCAGCATCAAATGTAGAGTAAACACAACTAGTAGTAATTACTAAAGTATCCCTTTTCTCATGATAAAAACCCTGTATAGCCCACCCTGAGACCTGTGAAAAATCAACCCATTTTATTAGTCTCGGGAGACCGTTTTCATAGGAGAGGACAGGAACTTCTTTGCCAATAAACGGAAAGCCATAAATGAGATTTCTCCTCGTATCTATCGTGGCAGAGAAACCATCCAGCCCGTTCCTTGTCGGGATAACATAGGCAACTTCAAGTCTTCCCCTGTCTATGAAAACAAATTCGGCACTTCTGGCTCCATAGTAAAACAAATACCTTTCATCTGGTGTAAGATAGAGCCTGTGACTATAAAGAGCCGCATTAAAATTTGGTGGATACTTTACAAAAGGTAACTTTTCATACGTCCCATCATCCTTCACTTCAAAGCCCACAATCCCATATCCATTATCAGAAAAGTAGACATATCTCCCATCCTTTGTTGCAACTCCACCATACAACCATGCATCTTCGAGCCAAATAGGCTTAATCTCTCTCTGAGATAGAAGCCTCTTTCTATCACATCTCTCATCGAAGATGCCATGCTCTGGTCCACCATTTAAAATTGTCTTCTTTGGACGTGCAGAAGAGGCATCAAAACCTATGAGAAGAAAAATAGAAAAAATGGGGAAAAGCATAAGAATCGTATAAAAAAATTGTCTTAAATACTCATGAGGTGCCTTTCTAAAGACATTAAAGCAAAACATACAAATAAACAAAGTCAGGTAAACCATGAGCAACTCTGGCTTGACCGATTTAAGTAAGATAATTGGTAGGACCTGAAAGATAAATACAAAAACTCCTAAGCTAAAATAGAGGTCTTTAAACAATCTATTCCTTATGATTTTATAGCAAACATAAAAAACCCCTGTAAAAATAACCAGCGAGATGCTTAAAAACAAAAGGGTATAGTTTTTTAAAAGATATATCAGTATTCCGTAAATTAGATTGTGGATTTCTGTTGTAAAGATTACAAATCTTGAAAAATCTGCGATTTTCACAAAAATGGGGGCAAATGCAATTAACAAGATTATTATAATAAATGTCCTGGTTCTTCTGACGGCAGGCATCAACAGTTATCGCTTAACCCTAATTATTCCTAGTAAAAGTAGTATATAGACCATCATATAGGCAAGCGCCGATTTGTCAGTTAATAGCTCGTTTATGTTACCACTCTTATTTTTTTCGAGGTAATTAATAATAGCACTATCAGCGCCTTTGACAATTTTTTTAAGATGCTCAAAGATGGTAGGATTGGTAAATTCATAGTTTAATAGCTGAACACCCTTTATCTCCCTCCTTACTCTTTCAAGTGAGCTTTTCTCTTTAACTCCAGAATAGATTGTAGCGACGATATCAACCCCGCCTGTAAATGATTTATTAACCTTCACATTTGGTTTTATACGATATTCACCATTCTCCCATCCGAACAAGTCTGTAAGTTTTACCTCTGCCTGTAATCTCAATGCGTTTTCTATACTTTTTTCAGTCGCTGCCTTCATCTGTATAAGTATCTCCCCCTGCCTTTTATGGGATCTCGCCATGAGTTTCAAACTTTCCTGATACTGTTCGTATGTTATTTCTCCCTTCTGTAGCATTATCCTACCCAGACACTCCTCGAGTATAATTGGAAGATTCTTAATCTCACACACCATGCCATTATCAAACCCTATTATTCTCATCTTACCATCGCTCTCAACTTCAATCTTCCCAGAGAGCTTTGAGTATATTGCAAACATAAGTATCTTAGGGAAGTGATACTCAGATAACTCTCCGAATGGAAACTTTATCTCAAAATTTTCAAATGATTTGATCTCTTGTATTTTTTTCAGCATAACCTTCTGCTCAGCCCTTTTAAGCCCAGAAAGAGAGAAATCACTCCTTTCCAAGTGTTGCTTCTTTTCAATAAGTAGGATGCCCTTCACAAGATAATCGTTTATAATGGAGAGTGCCTGTTTTATATCAACACTCGTCTGTTCTATTATCTCCCTTACCGTTAAAATACCAGTCGCCCTGGAGAGGATAAAGGCCTCTAACTCATTTAACTTCAAGGTATCCCAATTTACACGTGGACTTATATGTAATATGGAATTTAAAAGTTCATCTTGATTTACAAATTCAGGATTCGGCACAACAAAACCTCCTTACATAGAATGTTCTTATGATATATTGCAAAGAAATTGGTGTAAAGGAAATTTTACCTTACTTTGTCATCGAGCTTTTTGCGATGTACCATGGCATAAGTAAAATAAGACATCCAAAAGTACTTCCTTAAAAATTCCTTCACCTTCTGAGAGTGATACACCCTCCTCACCTTGTTCATTTCCCCATTCTTACCCTCAATATATACTCTTTTTCTTCATTTCATACCCTTTCTTAAGAGACAAATTCCCCTTTTGATAGTACATACCCGAACATAACCTTTTATCAGAGAGAGGGAAGCAAATACGCAAGATAGGTAGCCCCATATTTATCAGTAACTAGCAAGTGGATTGAACTACAAGGAGTTTCATAGAGAGACAAAAATGGAGAGTAGAGACAAGCTAATGAGGTTACTTGTCAGACAGATATATGACGCCGACTGAAGTGGGTTAGATAGGGAGTAAAATTTAAATTGAGGGTGCGTGTATTCTCCTACGTCGCAAGGGGCACTAATCTCTTCTTCATTGTTTACCTCTTCACTATTTACTATTGTCTTTAACTACTTTTATGAGTATATTTAGCCTTTAGCATAAGGTTTTTATGAATATACTCTTTGTTGTACCATATCACTCATTTGGAATAGATAAAGAACTTGGAATGAACCAAAAAGGTCCCCCTCTGGGTATAGCTTACCTACATGCCTTTATGAAGCAAAACGGAGTTAAGAGCCGGATATTTGATGCACGAGTATATAAGAAACCTTTGAGTGCTCTCAAAGAAACAATTAATGAATTTTCTCCCGATCTTGTGGGGATAAATATTCACTGTACATCTGAGATGGATGATGGGGCATTCCTTGCTGATAAAATAAAAGAGATAAGAGGAAATATAAAGATAGTAGTAGGCGGGTCTCATCCCAGTGCCCTACCCGAAGACACACTCATAAGGTATAGATCTATCGATTTTGTTGTTTTCGGAGAAGGTGAGTTAACCCTTCTCGAACTTGTGAGAGCTATAGAGAACAGTGC
>JAOAFA010000070.1 GCA_026416535.1 Deltaproteobacteria bacterium | reverse complement strand
ATTCGTTTTCCAGTTTAAATTTCCACTTGAAGCTGCCCGGGGCTTTTCACTATTAGATAAAAATCCGCCAGTAATAGCCATTAATTCAACTGATAATATCCTAGCGAGAATATTTACCCTATTTCACGAATATGCTCATATACTTTTAGGAATCACGGAAATCTATCAAGAAGAAGTATATAAAGACCAACAAATAGAAAATTGGTGTGATACTTTTGCATCTGAGATACTGGTGCCAGAAAGTGCTCTTAAAAAGGATGAAGATTTCCAAAAATTCTCTACTTCAAAACAAATTCAACCTGACTTGTTAGAACAACTCTCTCAAAAGTTTAAGGTTAGTAAAAAAGCAATTTTGACAAGACTAAGAACCCTTAATCTCATCACATTTGATGAGTACCAAGAACAATCTAAAAAGCTCGAACAGACTTACCAGCCCAAAAAGAAAGGATTTATAACTCCTGCCCAAAGGTGTATCCAGGAAAAAGGACCGTCTTTTATCTCCTATGTTTTGCAGAGCAAAGAAAAAGGAATTATAACAACTCATGATGCATTAGAATGCTTTCTATTAAGCTTAAGCATATAGAAAGAATTGAAAAGTTGATCTGGAGATAATGAAACAATCTATTTACAATCTTGGCTAAAGCTGAAGAGACAGAACCAAACGCAGATCCATGGATAATAGCTTTAGCAATTCAAAAAAACAGAATATTCAAGAACAACTAAATTTTTATAGAAATGAAGTTTTCATTCTAACGGAAGAGTCAAAATCTAATTCCAAAAGAATACCCTCTGTAGTTCAAAAATATAACATTAAATGTGTTAACATAATCGAGCTTTTTAGAAAAGAAGGATGGAAGTTTTAAAAATAAAGCAAAAACCAAATCTCCTATTTGACCGAAAAGTGCTTGATGATATTGTATTTGATGCCCTCGGCTTAACAGAAGAAGAACGCAACGAGGTCTATTGGGCAGTTGCAGAACTCGTGAAGAACAGACTGGGCAAGGCGAGGAGTGTATAAAGGAGGTTTTACTACTATAGGATGAATGAAAATCTGCATTTGAGAAACAATTACATTAGCTTGAAAACATCAAACAGAGGTTTTATGAATAGAAATAATATTACAAGTGTGTTTAAATTACTGCTTGATGAAATTAAGATTGTTGTTCAAGAGCTAAATAAGATGGGTGAACAAGCGTTTTAAAAGCAAATTACGAAAGAGCCAATCGCATTAACACGGGGATCGCACTTCCTAAATTCTTCTGAGGAGTCCACTTCAAAACAAAAATATAGAAACATCACGCTTTCTCCATTTTCTGCATACCCCATCCGGTAGCCATACGCACTTAAGCACAATTTGATAGCAGGTTATGATAACATTTATATGAAGAAGATTTTAGCCAAAGGCACTGGGACTTTCAAGGGAGGAATTTTAAGTGCGTTGTTTTACATAATCTCCGGAAAACACCATTATGTCCTCTCCAAAGTCGCACACACACAAGTTCTTGACATCAACATTATTATTGTGTATAAGCATTTTCCTTATTTATGGAGGACAGGTATGTATGCAGTCATTCAAACAGGCGGCAAACAATATAAGGTTGAAGAGGGGTCTAAGATCAGGGTAGAGAAAATTGAGGGTAACGTAGGAGATAGAATAGAAATTAAAGAAGTGTTGTTTATAGGTGGTATTGATTCACCAAAAATTGGTAGACCAATCTTGCCAGATTCAAAGGTAATCGTGGAAATAGTTAGGCAGGATAAATCTGACAAAATTTTGGTATTTAAAAAGAAGCGTAGGAAAGGTTTTAAGAAGCTGAAGGGACATAGACAGCCGTACACAGAATTAAAAGTAATCTCAATAGAATCCAAATAGGAGGAATCTAATGGGAAGAAAAAAGGCGCAGGGTGCAGGAAGAAACGGAAGAGATAGTAATCCAAAATATAGAAGTGTAAAAATTTACGATGGTCAAATAGTCAAAGCTGGGAATATCATAGTTAGACAATGTGGGACAAAATTCCATCCTGCTCAAAATGTAGGTATGGGAAGAGACTACACCCTTTTTGCATTAATTGATGGGAAGGTTAGGTATTTTACGAGAGGGAAGGGAAGGCATTTTGTATCAGTCATTCCACTAAATCCCACACAAACTGATATAAAATAAGGAGGTCAATGATGTCCGGGCACAGCAAATGGGCAACCATTAAACACAAAAAAAGTGCAGCAGATGCAAAAAGAGGTAGGTTGTTCACAAAGTTAATTAAGGAGATTACCATAGCTGCAAAGATGGGAGGAGGTAACCCGGACAACAACCCGAGGCTTCGAACAGCAATTGACGCAGCAAAAGATGCTAATATGCCATCGGAAAACATAGAAAGGGCCATTAAGAAAGGGACGGGCGAACTTGAAGGTGTAAATTATGAAGAATGCATATATGAAGGGTATGGTGCAGCAGGCGTAGCCATCATTGTTGAGGCAGCGACTGACAACAAAAACAGGACAACTGCCGAATTAAGGAAAATCTTTAGTAAATTCAATGGTAATCTTGGTGAATCTGGATGCGTAGGTTGGATGTTTAATAAAAAAGGCGAGATCATTATCGAAGGTGACAAGATCTCGGAAGATGAACTTATGGAGATTGCCCTCAATGCAGGAGCAGATGATGTCATAAATGAGGATGGGACATTCACAGTTTATACATCTGTTCAAGATTATTCAAAGGTCCTCAATGCTATTAAAGCCAAAGGTATAACTCCTATTTCTGCGAGAATAGGCTTTATCCCACAAAATTATGTTAAACCCGACAGTAAAGATGCCGAATCTGTCCTGAAGTTAATTGAAAACTTAGAGGAACACGATGATGTTCAAAATGTGAGTACCAACTTAGATATTGATGAAAACCTGCTAAAATCTATGCAGGACCAAAAGTAATGAAAATACTCGGGTTTGACCCCGGAATAAACAAATGCGGATATGGTATAATCAAGCAAGAGGGGAGCAGAATACTTCACATAGAAAATGGTCTAATACAGACTAAAGGAGGAAAAAATTATTTTGAAAAAATAAACATTATCTATGCTAAATCTGAAGAGATCATAAAAAATTTTGAACCTGATATAGTCTGCATGGAGACCGCCTTCCACGCAAAAAATGTCCACTCGACTATTATTCTTGCATCTGCCAGAACAGCCGCTATACTTGCATTTATGAGAGGTGGAAAAAGAATTGAGGAGTTCTCTCCAAAAGAGATTAAGAAGTCTGTATGCGGAAATGGAAATGCCTCGAAAACCCAGATACAAGAGATGGTTAAAATAATATTAAATCTCCCAGAAATTCCTTATGAAGATGCGGCAGATGCCTTAGCTATTGCCCTTACAGGGGCCTTTAGAGGAATTACAACATGATTGCACAAATATTCGGTAAGATAATAAAAAAGGGAGAAACCTCTATATTTGTAGAGACAGATGCAGGTATAGTCTTTGAAATTATATGTCCGCAGTATTCCATAGAAAAAGATTTCCACGAAAACTCAAAGGTTAGGATCCATACGCATCTATATATAAGGGAGGACCAAATAACACTCTTTGGCTTTCATGAAGAATCGGAATTGAAACTTTTTAAGTATCTGATCTCTGTCTCTGACATAGGTCCTAAGAAGGCAATTTCAATCTTATCTAAGGAGTCATTTCACACAATCATTAATGCCATAGTATCATCGGATATAAGATTTCTGTCTTCTATACCCGGCATAGGCAAAAAGACCGCCGAAAAGATTATATTAGAACTAAAAGATAAATTGCGGGAGTTGAGTTCAACAACTTCTTATACCCAAAAAATTATCGATAAGTCTACTTATGAAGAGTTATTCTCAGCCCTTGTAAACCTTGGATACAAACCCAATCAAGCAGAAAAAGCTATTGCAAACCTGAAAAATATGGGTAATAATGATTTCAATTCTCTTTTTAAAGAGGCTCTTAATATTATTAAGTCTATGTAGTTGACTATGGAGACAAGAGAGATTTCACCATTTAAAAGGCCGGAAGATGCTAGATATGAGGCAAGCATTAGACCCCATACATTTGAAGAGTTTGTTGGGCAGGAGAATATTGTTAATAATCTCAAAGTATTTGCAAAGGCAGCAAAAGAAAGGAAGGAACCACTTGATCACATTTTATTATGTGGGCCTCCAGGTCTGGGCAAAACAACATTAGCACATATCATCGCAAACGAATTAGGAGTTAATATCTTCGTGTCCTCAGGGCCGGCAATCGAAAAAAAGGGCGACTTAGCCGGGCTTCTGACCAACTTAGGAACCAATGACGTCCTCTTCATTGACGAAATTCACAGGCTCAATGCAGCTGTTGAGGAAAATCTATATCCTGCAATGGAGGATTTTCATTTTGATATAATAATCGGCGAAGGGGCACATGCACGAATAGTTAATCTTCCATTAAAACCATTTACACTAATAGGGGCTACGACGCGAGCAGGGCTATTGTCTTCTCCACTTAGAGATAGATTTGGCTATGTTGAGACTCTAGATTTTTATAAACCTGATGACTTAATGAAAATAGTAAAAAGAAGCGCCTCCATACTCTCGATAAAAATTGATGATGAAGCTGCACTCGAAATAGCGACAAGGTCCAGAGGCACTCCAAGAATAGCAAATAGACTGTTACGAAGGGTCAGAGATTTTGCACAAATAAAGAACAAAGAAAGGATTGATAAAGAGATAACCGAGTTTGGCTTAAGTCAGCTTGGGGTTGATAGGCTTGGATTAGATAAAATGGACTATCGTATTTTAGAATGCATAATTGACAAATTTGCTGGGGGACCTGTGGGTATTGAAACAATCTCCGCCGCTATTGGCGAGGAAAAAGATACAATAGAAGAGGTCTATGAACCATATCTGATTCAGTCGGGCTTTTTAAATAGAACTCCGAGAGGAAGAATTGCCACAGAACTGGCTTATCAACACTTAAATAAAAAGCCCAAAAAGAAAATTTCGATTCAACAGGAGAGTCTATTTTAATGAAACAGAGTACCATAAAATTACCAATAACATTTGATGGAGTAGGTCTACATTCCGGTGTAAAAAATAAGATAAAAATTACTCCAGCCCCTGCCAATACAGGTATAATATTCAAATTCAAAAATGATACAATTACAGCAAGATACTCAAATTCCTGTGATTCAATTTTATCTTCGGCATTATCAAATGGGCGATCAAAATTATATACCGTTGAACACTTACTAGCATCATTGTATGCCCTAAAAATAGATAATGTTATGATTGAGTCTGAAGAAAATGAGATCCCTATCTTAGATGGTTCTGCAATACTATTTGCAAAAGAAATTGTCTCTTCTGGGATTAGGTTTCTTGACGCCCCCAAAAGAATGATGATTATAAAAAAAGAGGTATCGTTTAAGATCAATGATTCCTATGCCATTGTTAGACCAGCAGATTCTTTTTTGATAAAATACACTATTGATTTCAAGAGTAGACTAATAGGGAAGCAGTCACACTTTATAAACATTAACCCTAAAAGCTTTATTGAAGAAATAGCCCCAGCACGAACCTTTTGTGAGTATAGAGATGTGGAGAGACTACAATCGTTGGGATTGATTAAAGGTGGTAATTTAGATAATGCTATTGTCGTTGATGATACAAGGTTACTAAATGATAAACCACTAAGATTTATAAATGAATTCGTAAGGCACAAAATACTTGACGCTATTGGAGATATATCCTTATTGGGATACGATGTATTAGGAGAATTCGAATTCTACAAAGCAGGACACAACATCAATCGTAGGTTTGTCGGGAATATACTCTCCGACAAATCTAATTATGAAATAGTAGACACTATAGATTACAAATTAGAAGAAGAGGAGGATTATTTGCTGGCATTGGCAAAGATTCCAGAACTTACGACTTCTAAATAAAATCTGCTATCTTTTTATTGCAAATAAATTCTCCTGGCTATACCATGATCATAGTAAGAGCAATGGACGTTGCTGTGAAAATAATTCTCATACTCATATTTTCATTTTTCTATCCCAACAACACGCACAGCGAAACAATCAAAAATCTCATAGCCTTTTTGGGATTTAGTGCTGATAAAAAGCCTTTAATCATAATAATCGAAACCACAAGAAGGAGTCTTTCCATCAAAAATAAAACTGAAAATTACATAAACGTTAAGTACCTAATGGATTACAAGATTCAGAATCTCCACGAAGACAGATTTATATCTAACTCGCCTATCGAAAAATTCGGCTTTAGCAAAAATATATTGATAAAAATTTTAGAGCAAAATCAAATAGAGATTGGCACAGCAGGACTAAACTACAATTTCAATATTATCTCTCTTGCCCCAAAGAAACGTGCTACATATACAAAATCAGTAAACAATATAGATTTCAAGTACTACATCAATACTGCATTTTTGGGGAAAGAAGGGACACCCCAGAAGGGAAGTATTCTATTTTTTGAAGCAAGAGGCTCAACTGAGGACTTTCATATACCCGATGTGCTCTTTATGACTGATAACCTATACAAGAGCTGGTTTATTTCCCAGATATCAAAAAATGTGTCAGCCATTGTCTTCTCGGATGCTGCAGACTTCTTTAAGACCGCAACATCATATAGAGAAACAAACAGGTCCCTCTCAATAGACATGGAAAAAGGCATCACATACAACAGATCCGCATTATTTTTTATACCTGAGCTAAAACACACATTAGAGGTCAATTCAACATCCGAGTTAGAGGAATATTCAACCAATATGAGCAGTAACAACAAAATCTATATCTTCTCCGAAGGTTATGCAAAAACAAAGGATGGGTTAACAAGCATATTCGGCATAAGAATTCTCAACAAAAAGAAATAAGTAAAAATGAAAAAACAAAAATGGACAATAATATTGATAATGAGTTTATCCAGTTTAATGGCTACTATAAACTCAAGTTCATTAAATGCTGTCTTGCCTTATCTGGCCAAAATTCTTCACCTTACACTCAATGAATCGCAAATGCTTATTGTCGTATATCTAGTTGTCCTTACATCAATTTTAACAATATGTGGTAAGTTTGCTGACACCGTTGGTCACAAGATAGTATTTTTATCTGGGACACTCACATTTGGTTTATCTGCTCTCATAGTTTTAATTGGAGAGACGATAGAGCTCATGGTTTTTATGAGAATCATTCAAGCCATAGGGGCATCTCTCATGGTTGCGAGTGGACCATCTATATTGTTAGAAGCATTTGAGCCAGAACATAGAGGTTTTGCAATAGGCATTCACACCACAGGTATATCACTTGGGCTAATAGCCGGACCCCCAATCGGAGGTTTTATCTTAAGGCACTTGAGCTGGCACTGGCTTTTCTTAATTAATATACCCATCTCATTTATAGTATTCGCTGCGATTTCTCTAATAATCCCACTGAAAAAAATCCCCAATTCAGACAACAGGCACTATGACTTATATGGTATGCTTTTGTGGGCCATTGCTATACCCACAATTCTAATCTCTATGTCTACATTATCTCATAGCCCTGCTGTTTCATTAGCAATATTTTCCTTGGGTGTTGGGTTGATTATTTTATTTGTCAAACATGAATTAACAGTTAAGACACCCTTTTTCCCAATCCATCTAATTAAAATTCCAGCCTACTATGGTGGTCTATTCTCTCTATTATTTGGTTATGCTGCCCTCTTTATACCAAACTTTCTAATACCTTTTTATCTCAAGATTGTTCTTGGCTTAGAACCACATCAGACAGGGCTAATTATGAGTATTACATCCATAGCTATGTTTGCTACAACTGGTATCTCGGGGTATCTGAGCGACAAAATAGGGTACTATAAACTCTGTATCGCGGGCATGATTCTCCTCACGGCTGGCCTAGTTATTCTATATCTTTTAGACGCCAGATCGGCAATTGTCCAAATAACAGTAGCTCAAATTGTTACAGGAATGGGTCTAGGTATCTTCAATAGCCCAAATACCACAGCACTCATAAATATTGGAGGAATTGAAAATGCAGGTATCACGACAGGGCTACTTGCAACTATGAGGAATCTTGGAATGAGTATTGGTACAGTCATAGCCGCCATTTCAGTCTCTACCTGTCACTTACTCATTTTTGAGGAGAGGATAGAAAAGATAAGCAATATCCCTCCACAAAATTTCAAATTAATATTTAAGTATTCAATGGCTATGGCATTTTTAATATCCTTCATCTCTGTTTACTTATCAACCATTAGGAAGGGGATCCCTACGACCTCCAAAACGCAGAAGTGACCATCCATTTCTTATCCACTCTAACAAGCATCAGCTCTATTTTAATTACATCGGCATTACTCGGGATAATCCCCTCTCCCTCTCTTACAAATAAACCCACAATCGCTACAGCATTTTCACCCATAACTTTTATATCCACATCCTTTATAACTACTTTAACATTCCTACGAAACATCAAATTTTGTATAAGAATACCCTTAATGGATTCTTTCTTGTTACCATAACTATCTTTGTAATCAGCTGAGATGTACTCCATTATTTTCCCTATCTGTCTTCTATTTACATACTCCTTAATCTCTTCTATTTGGGTCCTTATTTGTTCCTCAGGGCTCAATCCTTTTTTACACAATACAAAACTAAAATTTAGCAAGATTATGAGTAATAATATATAAAATTTCATCTTCTTACTTTCCTGTAATATTCAATTTGATACTTGTACACGGCTTTATTATGGCACTCCAGAGTTTCACAAAAGTAATGGGAACCGTCATTCTTAGATACATAATAGAGGTAGCTCGTTTTTGCAGGCATTAGAGCAGCATTTATACTTTTAATCCCCGGATTACATATAGGAGTAGGCGGCAAACCTTTGATAATATATGTATTGTATCTAGTTGGTGTCTCAAGATCCCTTCTTGTGAGGTTTCCATTAAATCCCCCTTTTTCTCTAATTAGTCCATAAATCACAGTTGCGTCTATGTAAAGACCCATGCCTCTTTTGAGTCTATTGTGAATTACAGAAGATATTAAAGTTCTCTCCTCATCTATTCTTGCCTCTTTTTCAATCATTGAGGCAATAATTAGAATTTCATATAAACTAAACCCTATCTCCTTAGCCTTTTCAATATACCCTGCCGTAATTCGCCTTTTGAACTCATCATTTATTTGTCTGAATATATCTTTCGCATTCAGATTTCTCTCAAAGAGGTATGTATCAGGTAGAAGATACCCCTCACAATTCTCCCCCTCAATGCCAATAGAAGACAAAAAAACCCTATCTTGACAGAGAGATACAAACTCATCATAGTAAGCTATCTTTTCTCTATCCAAGATCTGAGCTACTTCCTCAAACCTCAGCCCTTCCGGTATCGTAACCTTATACTTAACAACCTCTCTCTTGATCAACTTCTCAGCTATCTGCCAGGGGGTCATGTTCGTACTCAAGAGATACTCTCCTGCCTTTACCTCCAATCCTCTATTTCTATGGAGAAATCTTAAAAAATAATAGAACTTCTTCCTGTCCGAAACTAACCCATGTTTATAAACTAGATCAGCAACATCAGTATCACTCATCCCTCTTTTAATCTGCACTAAAACTTCTTTCTTCTCATATTTATATGGCGTAGTAAGGAATTCCTTTGTACTTCTATAGATATACACGGCACTAAAGGTAAAGAGTATTATTAAAATCAAGATTATCACTACTAATTTTTTAAACATCTCTCCTCTCCATTTGTTCTGCGATATAAGACTTTAATAGACAATAGGCAGCATACATATCGACTATCTCTTTTTGCCTTTTCTCAGATACTCCATGTTCCTTAAGGAACTCTCTGGCCTCAAATGTAGTCAACCTTTCATCGTATAGTACAGTTTTAATATTAACATCCTTTTCTAGCCTTTTAGCAATCCCCCTCACCTCTCTTGACATTTTCGACTCTGTGCCATCCATATTTAGAGGTAATCCCAAAACAATTTCCCCGGGCTTAACATTAACTATTTCATTTTTTATCTGTGCCAAGAAACTATCCAGATTTTTGTACGAAATGATTTTATAGGGAATGATTATAGTACCCTGGTCATCGGTAATAGCTATACCCGCTCTCCTCTTTCCATAATCAATAGCTAATCTCTTCACAGCTCTTCTTCCATTAATTTGGCACACAAATTGCTAACAAAAAGAAAATATGATGATTTACTTATTAACATTTTTTCCCAACAATTTAAAGGAGGAAAATTATGAGTACAACATTAAACACCCCACAAGTAACTTATGGCAGTAACTTTGAAAACTTTAAACATGACTTACAATATCAATTTGACTCCTACAATTCCACTAACATCCAAGGTATAAAATCTCACTATGGCGAGGAAAAAGAAGAAAATAAAGGAGTCGAAAATAAGAAATTTAGGGAGGCCCCTGCAAAATACAAAGATAATAAAAATAAATTTAATGAGGCTCCGGCAAAGGCAAAAGATTTTGACCAGAGCAAAACACGATTTGATGAGGCTCCAGCACAATTTAGAGATCATAAAACAGACTTTACACCAGCCCCCGCAAAAGTTCGCGATCACGGTATTAATAATGATGACCCAAAAGACATATCTGAGGGGAAAGGCCCTTCTAAAGATTCCAATTCAGTAAAAACAGAGAATCACTCCACTAAAAATGTTGATTCTAACATAAATGAAATATCAGAAGGTGAAAAACAAAACATTGAAAAATCCAATGAGGAGGCCAAAAAATCGAAAGTAGATGTTAATACTAATGGTGAGGACATCATTCAAAGCGATCCTTCTTTTATTCTTAAGAGATTTAGAATGGGTGACCCTGAGCTATTCAAACTTCTTTCAGATCCCGCACTTGGACCAATCTTAATGGCAAAGATACAGGACGCCGCTGCAGCTGAGACAAGAATTCACACGCTTCTTTCAAACTTACAGAAGGCAAAAGATGACACCCTAAAGGCCATAGTAAACAACATTAGATAAAAAATAGGAGATTAAAATGAATTCAAATAATATTATTTCTTCAGATACTCACTATTCATATGTAAATCCAGATTATTCCACATCTGAAAATGACATGTATTCAAGTTATTATAACTATCAAAAGAAAGGTGAATATGTCTCCAATCCATCTTCAAAGATAAGAACTTACGAACACAGCGAAAAAGTCAAAAACTTAATTCCGAACATAACAGAAGATGACATAGATAAAAGCAAATGCAAGGACGAACATGAATACAACGCCAAACTAGCTTTAGTAGCCAGCTTTCAGAAATTAAGAAAACTCCTTAATGACCCTCTAATCTCGGATGAGACATCTCTGATTATTTATAACATG
This sequence comes from Deltaproteobacteria bacterium, assembly GCA_026416535.1. Classification (GTDB taxonomy): domain Bacteria; phylum Myxococcota; class SpSt-1050; order SpSt-1050; family SpSt-1050; genus SpSt-1050. Next base: position 2,421 of record JAOAFA010000070.1, on the reverse strand, counting down.
CTCATTACCTACATTGAATACAAAGGAGAGTGGCGGGCAAATGAAACATACGGCGCTAATGAAGACCATGGGCTGGATGATATTATATCTTATCTTAAAAGTAAGAGCAGTTACAAAGAAGCATTAAGTGGGGACTGGAATAGTGACCAAATAATTGATAGCAAAGGTTATAGAGAACTTGTCACAACAATAGAAGTGGCCTTAAAGAAGATAAAAGAAGATACGAATATTGAATTTCCAGATCAAAAACGAAACCATGCTATGTCCTACTTTGTAGGGAACTCAGCATTGGTGGATTATTATGCAGAAAAGGAGGATAAAGAATGATAGGTAAAATAATTAATTATGGGACGGACACACTGCTTCCAGAAAAATATAAATTTATTGGTGATTATTCATGTGCCATAATAGATGGCGCTAGCGGTGATTTTGCATCTGCTGGTATTTTGGTAGCTGAGGGAGTATCTGAAAATTTAAGGCAGACAGGTAATCAAGATGCCGCCCTAGTAGCCGACGTTACGGGAGCAGCAGTCTCTGTTGCATCAGGAGATATAAATAAGACTATAAAAGATGGGAATACTGAAACACTCCACAAGATAGGTCTCAAAATGGGTGCTGTCGGCGCTTCTGCTGGAATCGGAAAGGCTCTTGATGACAACGAAGGAGCTAAGGTTGCAACCTCTATTGCCACAGGTTCTATTGGGAAAGATCTTCACGAGACAACTATAAAATCCGGACTTAGCGCAGTGGGTATTGGCACAGGATACAAGTTAAAAGGCAAAGATGGAATACTAAAAGGGGCATCTACTGGCAGTGCCACCGGTAATTTAGGGATAAATACGGCAGAAATTATCCAAAAAGACAGTATAGGTCTTGAAGATGTAAAGAATATTAAGCAAAACTCCACAACTGTTGCAAAAGGAGTCAGAAATTTATCAGATGACGAGGCTAAAAGTAAAAAAGAAATTAGAGAAAAAATCAAGGAAGACCAGATGTTTACAATAGCTAACAGATCGTCAGATGCGGTTATAACGACAACACAATTAACCACAGAGGATACAGAGAATACAGATGAACAGATTTCTAAGCTTGTCTCTGAAATTGGTCAATCAGGGAATGCCGTATGCCGCATAAGAGAGAAAAAGATTGAAGGCGAAGGGAGGATATACAAAATGACTGATACACTTTGTTACGTATCTGGTAATTACGCAGACATTAAAAATGAGGTAAAAAAGAAAAGCGAAAAATAAAAAAATATTAGAATTTTCCTAAACAGGCATTGATCTGGTTAGGTTTACACAGAAAAATACCAGCAGAGGCATCCGAGTAAGTATCAATATTCTCGGCACAACCGAGGGCAATAACATCGCCACTATTATTGTAAAACACAAAAAATATTAAGGAATCTTTTAACTTGGGTAATGGCAGTGTATACATTTCAGAACCTGTTGAAGAGATAGTAGCTTGTTTCTCATACAATTGAATAATATTGAGTTCGGTCCTTTTTTCGACATTATAATCTGAAAGTAACTTTTCACAAGATATACCCTCACCAAACACATCAAGGGGGTATAAGTAATAATACCTGAAATAAGATATATTATTTACAACTGAATAAACGTATTTTGGGTAAAAAACGATATGAAACATTACCTCTGGCTCGCCAATAGGTATACATCCTTTTTTAATACAGACATAGTCCTTAGTCTCTTTATTTGAGCAATCAGCTATTGTACTACATCCTTTTGTATCCCCGTAATACTTAGTATCTCCCGACTCGCCGAGATTGTTACTCTCAGAACAACTAATAAAAATTCCTAAAACAATTGTGCAACAAATCAGCTTGCAGTAACTCATAGAGATAACACTATTGATTCATAGACTCCAAGAATTCCTTATTGGTTTTAGTTTTCTTTATTTTCTCAAGTATAAACTCCATTGCATCCACCTGATTTAACGGTGCAAGTAACTGCCTTAATATCCAGATTCTCTTTAATGCCCAATCGGGTAGTAATAACTCCTCCTTCCTTGTTCCACTCTTTGGTATATCAAGTGTAGGGAAAATCCTCTTCTCCATCAGTTTCCTATCAAGAACAATCTCGCAATTGCCCGTTCCCTTAAATTCTTCAAAAATTACCTCATCCATCCTCGACCCCGTATCAATTAAAGCTGTACCAATAATGGTTAGAGAACCTCCCTCTTCTACGTTTCTTGCAGCACCAAAAAATCTCTTTGGCTTGTGAAGCGCATTTGAATCCACACCGCCAGACAAAATTTTTCCAGAGGGTGGAACTACTGTATTGTATGCTCGAGCCAAACGGGTAATAGAATCTAGCAAAATCACAACATCCTTTTTATGCTCTACAAGTCTCTTTGCCCTCTCTATAACCTGTCTCTTATACACATCTGACGCTGCCGACG
>JAOAFA010000102.1 GCA_026416535.1 Deltaproteobacteria bacterium | reverse complement strand
GTTGTTGTCTGCACCATCAGAAATTAATATTATATTTGAGATGTCGTTGTGTCTTGCCCTGACATATTCAATTGATGATAGGATATCGGTTGAATCTTCATTTATAAGCTTTATGTCATCAGAGTTTGGATTTATAAGACGGACGGTTTTGCTAAAGACGTAGACTAACACATTGTGTTCATTTCTAATGTTTTCATTACCTAGTAACTCCTTGAGAGCCTGCTTTGCAATGTCAAGTCTTGTAAAAGAGCCAGATTTTATTGCCATAGACCTTGAGGCATCAATTAGGAATACTACAGTGTCTTTCTCGAGATAATAAGTTGTTTGAATCACAGATGGTTGAAAAAATATGAATAAAAACATACAGACCGCCAAGATCCTCAAAGATGCAAGAAAAAATCTGACCTTTATTTTGAGGTCTGGTAGTAGATTTCGCACTGAATATAAAGTTAGAATAATAATTGGTATTGCAATTATGGATGAAATTAAATATCCAAGGGGGGGAGAAAAGTCTATACTATAAGAAGTAAGCAGATTCTTCATCTTCTGGTTCTTTCTTTAATAAATGGATGATGAATCTGATCATCTTTGTAGTCTACTGTTAGTGAATACATCACAATGTTTACAGCAGTCCTGATGGAAAGCTCTCTTCTGTTGCTTTCATCTGGGATAGAGTATTTATAGTTTCCCAGTTCATCCCTCTCGAGAGATCCCAATAAATCATTATGTGAAAATAGAATAGCTATTCGATTTTCATATATAATTCCCTCAAAGAAATCTCTTTTATTAAGCCTACCATAGGACCTGGTAAGCATATAAAATGTCTTGTATATAACATTATTTCCATCAAGAGTTGTGAATTCCGTCCCGGGAACTATTTGATTTGCTAATTTTCTAATTGATTTATAAAACTCATCTGATCTCTCTTCTGATGAATCAACAAATATAAACCCCCCTTTGTTGATGAATCTTTTCAGGCGTGTTATAGAGAGTGGAGAAAAATCAGGGAGTTCACGATCTCCACTTATGCATATAAAGGGATAGTTAAATATTGCAGTATCCGAAGGTTCAACTACTGCAGGTTCCTTAGAACATGAAATAGATGTCCGTTTATTTACTTCGTACATAATTCTTCTTAGTGCATTCTCCCGGAGATTCCAATTGCCATTATATTTAACTTTTGCAGCTGTAAACTTTGAGTAGTCTAAAAGGGCAAAGATATTTGGTATGAATGGTATAGTGAGTAGTGTAGATAAGAATTGCCTTCTCTTCATATGCGTAAAAACTTTATACTTACATTCGTAAACTTTTTCAAGAAGCAAATTTTGCCCACAAGAAATACTAAATAATTAAGTAGACCTTAATTTTTCAAATCAAGGTTCTTTTGCGATCAAAAAAAGATTGTATTAATAACTTTTGAAGCTTAGAATCTGAATTTTACTGATTTGATTTGACAATACAGAAAAATATGATTAGAAATACAACACCACTTTACAAAGGAGGTATAAGATGGCTCTTAGAATAGGTATCAATGGGTTTGGGAGGATTGGAAGATGTGTTGCCAGAATTCTTATGGAAAACAGGAACGTAGAAATTGTAGCAGTAAATGATGTTACAGATGCCAAGACTCTCGCTTATCTTTTCAAATACGATTCAGTGCATGGGACATTGAAGTATGAAGTCAGAGATGAAGGGAATGCCATAGTTGTAGGGGATAGAAAGATAGAGGTCCTTTCTGTAAAGAGCCCTGAGGAGCTACCATGGAAGGATATGAAGGTAGATGTTGTAGTTGAGTCAACGGGCAAGTTTCTTTCAAGAGAGGACGCCTCTAAACATATTAAGGCAGGAGCTAAGAAGGTAATACTTTCAGCCCCACCCAAGGATAAGGATATACCAACCTTTGTATATGGTGTTAATCATACTAAGTATGACAAATCCATGGATATAATCTCTAATGCAAGCTGCACGACAAATTGCTTAGCTCCTATTGCGAAGGTAATAAACGATAATTTTAAAATAGTAAAAGGGTATATGACAACTATCCATTCATATACTAACGACCAAAGGATATTGGATTTACCTCATAAGGATCTCAGAAGGGCAAGGGCTGCAGCAATGTCTATGATTCCAACTACAACAGGTGCAGCCAAAGCAGTTGGGATGGTTTTACCGGAACTAAAAGGGAAATTAGATGGTGTTGCTATTAGAGTTCCAACTCCGAATGTGTCCTTAGTGGATCTATCTGTATTGGTTGAGAAGAATACTACAAGAGATGAGGTAAATAGTGCTCTTAAGATGGCCGCTGAAGGTGACCTCAAGGGTATCTTGGAGTACTGTGATCTTCCACTTGTATCTATTGATTTTAATCACTCTTTAACCCCGTCTATTGTTGATGCGCTTAGTACAGCTGTTATGGATGGAAATCTGGTAAAGGTATATAGTTGGTATGACAACGAATGGGGTTATTCTAATCAACTAATTAAGATGATGGAATATGTTGGTTCACAGCTTTAAATTACAGGTGTTTTCTAGTAAGGAGATAATTTATGAAAATTAGGTCTATTGAATCCTTAGATTTAAGGGGTAAGAGGGTATTTATAAGAGTAGACTTTAATGTCCCTATTAAAGATGGTGTTGTTAAAAATGATAAGAGAATTCGATCCTCACTTGATACAATAAATTATGTATTATCGAAAAATGCAAAGGTTATTCTGGCAAGCCATTTGGGTAGACCTAAGGGGGGGCCCGATAAAAAGTATTCGCTGCTACCAGTGGGTGAGAGACTAAGAGAGCTATTAAATAGAGATGTGAAAGTAGCGGATGATTGCATAGGTGATGGGGTTAAGAAACTTGTAGCTGATATGAAGGATGGAGAGATTTTACTTCTTGAGAATCTGAGATTTCATAAGGAGGAGGAGGAGAACAACGAGAATTTTGCAAAGGAACTTGCCTCATTGTGTGATGTATATATAAATGATGCCTTTGGGACTGCTCATCGTGCTCACGCCTCTACAGAAGGTATGGCACACTTTGTTAAGGAGAAAGCTGCCGGATTTCTAATGCTTAAAGAGGTAAAACATCTAAGTAGTATCCTTTTAAACCCTGAGAAGCCATTTGTTACAATTCTAGGTGGTGCAAAGGTTTCTGACAAGATAAATGTAATTACAAACCTAATGAAGAAAGTAGATGCTTTTGTGATCTGTGGCGCAATGGCTTATACGTTTCTGAAGTCGTTGGGGTTTAAGACTGGCAGATCTCTTGTGGAAGATGACAAATTAGACGTGGCAAGGCAAATATTGGAGAACGCTAAAAAGAGTAGTGTGGAGATAATTCTCCCCGAGGATCATGTAGTGGCGAAGGACGAAAATGATGAGCCAAGGGTTGCTCCCTCATTGGATATAGAAGATGATATGGTTGGATATGATATAGGTCCTAGGACAATCAACAAATTTTCGACTGTCATTGCCAAAGCAAAGACCATATTTTTTAATGGACCTGCAGGTCTCTTTGAAAATCCGAAGTTTGCTAATGGAACCAATGAGATTGTAAAAATAGTAGCTAATCTCAAAGGTGTTACGACAGTTGCAGGTGGTGGTGATACGGTGACTGCGATAGAATCGTTAAAACTAGAAGATAAGTTTACTCATATCTCTACTGGAGGTGGTGCCTCTCTTGAGTTTATGGAAGGCAAAGAGCTACCCGGAATAAAAATCTTAGAAGAATGAGTTAATCATGAAAAAGAAAAAATGTTTAGTTGCCGGGAACTGGAAGATGCACTTGGTAAGGGAGGAGGTAGTCAGCCTGTGTAAGACTATCTCCGATTTTGTATCTCAAAGGAGGTATACAGACAGGGATGTAATGATAGCACCTCCTTTCCCATACCTTATAGTGGCTGCTTCAAGTGTCAATCCAGTGTACATTTCAATTGGTTCGCAGAATATTTATTTTGAGAAGGAAGGTGCGTTCACAGGTGAGGTTTCACCATATATGGTCAAGGATTGCGGGGCATCTTATTGTATCATAGGTCACTCAGAAAGGCGAAAATACTTTTTTGAGACTGAGGAGATGTTAAAAAAGAAGATAATTGCTGCGATGAGTGTTGGCCTGGTTCCTATATATTGCGTAGGAG
>JAOAFA010000095.1 GCA_026416535.1 Deltaproteobacteria bacterium | reverse complement strand
TTCCTACGCTGTGCTTGTAGGGTATCTTGACTGGAAGTCGCAATCCCTTCTAATTGAGGTCTTCTTTCCTACTTTACCAGTGCCATCAGGGCACTGGTAAAGAAGACCTGTCGCAATCCCTTCTAATTGAGGTCTTCTTTCCTACTCTTCCTTTCATGGTTTTCTCCTCATCAGGAGGACTGGTCGCAATCCCTTCTAATTGAGGTCTTCTTTCCTACAGCACCCCCCTAAAAAACTTTTATATTTCAGATAGTTACAAAGGGGGTTGGACAACTTTTTGCGACTTTGAAAAGTTACTGAAAAAATATTCTCGAAATATTTCATGATTGCTTCCAAACTTGTCATATAACAAAGCTAAATTGAGTATATCAAAGATTTTATTAGAATGCAATAAAAAATTTTCCCTACAATTTTTAAAGCAGACTTTCGTCAAAATGTTCTGAAATAAAAAAACCTGCCAAATTAAAAAGACATCCCTATAAAAACAGGGTTACCCCCTGCGGTATTTATCTATAAGATGGATTTTCTTAAATACCTAAACCCACTTCGGTATTTTACGCACGAGCAGTATATTGCTTTCTGGAATACTCTTTTTATGACCATTATTTCTGGCTTCTTTGCAAAAACTGTATCTGTAATCTGTTTTGCTGTCGGGTTCTGGTATATGGTGAGAAGGCAGAACATCCCCTTGTTCGTAATATTCTTTTTCTTGGCGGTAGCCTTTGCTTATTCTGGGGGAATAATCAAGTTATTTAAGGGGTAATTCTTGGCAAAAGATTCAAGGAGTGGAAGCAGCGATTCGGTATTAGTCAATCAGAGCTATCTACAAATAAAGTGGAGCTGAAGGGGATCGAACCCTCGACCTCTTGAATGCCATTCAAGCGCTCTCCCAACTGAGCTACAGCCCCAATTTTATAAATTAACACATTTTACTTGTAAAATGTCAATATGAATCAACCCTATTGGTAGAAAAATATAAAAAGCAAAATATTTAACGACAATCACTTTCAATGGTTTTTTCAGGCAGAATAGTCTTACTTTGCAAGATAATGCATGTTTTGAATCTTCAAAGGAGGATAGGATGTTGAGATGTTATAAAAAGAAATAGTAAGTTAAATTTTAGATCATCTTGATATAGTTCGAGCAACACTTGATCTTTAAGAAGCATAAATGATGGATTTTCATATAAAATATTGCTTCTTAAAAAGTAATAGTTTTTTAACCCTTTCTTAATAATCTCGTCATCTTACAAAAGTAAACTAACTATAATTGCTTAAATTTTTAAGCTTAAACAGTTTTTGTTTGGATTCATTTGTTGACAGCATTTTTAATTAAAGTATAGTGATATCTCTATGTTTTTATAGCTTTTGATTAATTGAATAAGATAAAAACTTCAAACCATTATAAATTTCTAATGTGAGAAATCTTGAAGTATATACAGCGTTTAGGGATTTTATGTCCCAAATTTCAATGTGAGAGGTTTTAAGATGAACTTACAAGATGAAGAAAAGGTTTATGAAAAAGACTTAGATACTACAAGGAGAGGCTTTCTTAAAATAGCCTCTGCAGGTGTAATATTAGCATCGGGACTTTTAGCCATACCAGAGAGTGAAGCAAAATCTAAGGATTCTATCCCTAAGGCTTTAAAGTTCCTTGTTTATGACCCAGCCCTTTGCACTGGTTGTGGGACCTGTCAGGTAGTCTGTTCCACCTTATGGAATAAGGGCAAGGCAAGTTATGAGATCTCAAGGATATCAGTATCCCGTAATCCCTTTGGAACGAACGAGGACAACTATTCACCAAATGTTTGTCTTCAGTGTGTTGATGCCCCCTGTGTAAAGGCATGCCCTCTTAAGGCTATAAAAGTTGATGTCAAATCAGGGATAAACACAAGGGTAATAGACGAAGCAAGATGTAAAGGACTTAAAAAATGCATAGAGGCATGTCCCTATGAGGAAAAGCGTATTGCCTTTTATAAAGAGCAGAACAAAGCCATCAAGTGTCATCTATGTAATGGCAATCCTCAGTGTGTACGGTGGTGTCCAAATGGTGCTCTTAAGTTCATGGGACCCCCGGAGTTTACACCAGTTATGGAGTACCTTTCTGAGAAGTCTAAACGTCCAATGATGCCTAAGAGTTATCAGATAGTGCTTAAGGAAGACAGAGAAAAAGAGTTAGGCTACCCAAGGGAGGAATAAAAAATGAAAGCAAAAAAGATATATGGTTGGACTAACAGGATTTTGAAAATAGACCTTTCAAGTGGCAAAACCACCATAATACCTACAATGGATTATGCCGAGAGATTCATCGGAGGCCGCGGAATCAACGCAAAAATACACTACGATGAAGTTCCACCAAATGTGGGAGCCTTCGATCCAGAAAACAGGCTTTCCATCATGACTGGTCCCTTAACAGGCACTATAGCTCCGACTTCAGGTAGGGTTGAGATCGGGGGTAAATCTCCCCAAACCTATCCTAATGAAAGCTATACGGTCTCCTCTTTTGGTGGTTGGTGGGGACCTGAGCTTAAGTATGCTGGCTTTGATGGACTCATCATATATGGACGTGCCCCAAAGCCAGTTTATCTTTATATCAGAGATGGTAAAGTAGATCTCCGTGACGCATCCCATCTATGGGGTAAGGACCTCTTTACTACACAGGAGATGTTATGGAGAGAGCTTGGAGAAGGCAGGCGTCCACAGATTCTTGCCATAGGTCCTGCAGGTGAGAATATGATACGTTTTGCCATAATGATGCATGGAAGTAGCTCAGCCTCTGGACAAGGTGGTTTTGGTGGGGTTTGTGGTTCAAAAAACCTTAAGGCAATAGTCGTAAGAGGTACAGGATATGTTGAATCGGCAAAGCCAAAGGAACTCATGGATACTGCCTATGAGATGAACCGTTGGATATACCGCCCTGACCAACGACCAGAGAGGTGGACAAACATAGCGAGCTTTCATCGGATAGGTTGGTCATTCTTTCAAGGTCAAAAGATCAAGGGTTGGAGGTGGTTGAAAAATTATACTCGGAAGGCTGAGGCATGTCATACTTGCCCGCTTGCATGCCGAGTCTTTTCAAATATACCTGACAGTGCAGGCCGCCATGGTTCAGCAAAGTGTAATCAGTTCTGGTATGAGAGATATGATGTAGAACGTCATAAAGACATAACAGAAGTATTCTATAAAGCAGCCAAGATAGCGGATGCTTTAGGGGTTAATGCTTTTGAGCTTATTGGAATGATACCGTGGCTCCAAAAGTGCTATGAAGACAAAATTCTAACAAAGGATGATATAGGCCTGCCCATGGAGGAAGTGGGATCCCTTGAGTTTGCTGAGAAGTTACTTAAGATGATTACATATAGAGAGGGTCTTGGCAAAGTCTTAGCAGAAGGCTCTCCCAGGGCAGCAGATATAATTGGTCGTAATAGTGCTAAACACTTACCCCATATGAATCGTGGTTTTGCCCACCATTGGGATCCTCAGCTATGGTCTCCCCAAGCACTCTTTTGGGCTATGGAGACACGACATCCGGTAAGCAGTATCCATGCAATGTATTGGGTTTTCAGAATGTATGTAAAGGATCTATGGCCTGCCGCTGGCTTTGCAACAGCCGATGATGTATTGGCATGGAGCAAGGAGCTCTTTGGTACCGAAAAGGCAATAGATTATAGTGATGAAAATTTCTATGACCCCATACATGCCTCCGTTGCAAAATGGATAAGAGAATATGATGTGGGAAGACGGAGTATGATTGTCTGCTCCTATGGGCCAACACCTCTGTTTTTCAGTTCCTATTCTACTGAGGTTAACTATAAAATACCTCTTCGCTCTCCAGACCTTGAGAGTCGCCTCTTTACCTATGTTACTGGAACGGACATATTACCTGATGGTGCGGCACTTGTTAAGGTAGGACAACGCATAATTAATCTTGAACGCGTCATAGCCTTCCGTGAAGGTAGAAGGCGTGAAAATGATACCCTTGCAGATTACCTTTTTACTAAGAAGAAAAAAGGGAAGGTGACAGGACCAGGTGGTAAGGTAATAACTGTAGATAGGGCTCTCGATAGAAAGAAGTTTGAAGATCTTAAAACAGAATATTACAGACTGAATGGATGGGAAGTAGACAGTGGAGTCCCATCCAGAAAAACTCTTGATGCTTTAGACTTAAAGGATATAAAGATATGAACATGTATACCCAAAGCTTACTTAATGCAACCTCTAAAGAGGTAGAGAGTTATGATTATCTTACCCCTGATGAAAAGCCATTACTACTTTATATAAATGGTGGCTTCTACTCATCTGCCATGATTAGCCCTTGGATGGAAAAAGAATTTATAATAGGACACCTCTATTCAGAGGGACTTATAAAAAAATTAGAAGATATCAAAGAGTTTGAGATTGAAGGTAATATAGCTATAGTAGAGCTTCGGAAGAGAAACTTTCAGTTCTCATCAAAGGTTATTCTAAGTGGCTGTGGTGGGGCAGGTGCGATGATTAAAAACAAACTGCCTAAGGTTGAATCTAACATAGAAATAACTAAAGATATTGTCTATTACGGCATTAGAGATGCTTTAAGTTCCAGACTTTATCAGAAAACCAGGGGTATTCATAAGTGTACCTTTATTAATCAGGACTTTTTAATTCTTTCAGCAGAAGATATAGGCAGGCACAATGCCATCGATAAAGCCATAGGTATCGCTTTACTTAAAAATATGGATATGAGTAAATTCTGTGCCGCTACTACAGGGAGGATTTCCTCTGAGATGGCTCTTAAATGCTCTATGGCTAATATCCCAGTTTTAGCTACGAAAACCTCTATAACAAGTTTTGCTATTGAGATATCTGAGGCTACGGGGTTAACTACTGTAGCCTTTGTATCTCAAGGGAGGATGAAGATATTGACCCATGGATACAGAGTTAAAGGAAGTTTTTAAACTATTTTGTTCTGCCTCGATTTACTGAAAAAATTAGTGAAATTGATGGGTAAGGATAGATACAAAGTCATGGATTTTTGTAAAGGAGATTGTGGGCAGCCACTCCTATTATTTTACTTTTTATTGAATAGATTTCATTTTCTTCATTTAAGATAAAAAATGGGATTGAGGAAAGTTCAATAGCTGCCAGAGCGATCATTAAAACAGAAATTGAGTAGTCATACATATAACCAGCAATGGCGCTACCTATAAAAAAGGCAAGACCGAATGATATATTAAACAATCTGTAACAGCTTGACCTTCCGTAAATTAGACTAATATCAGCAACTGTAGTTCTCATAATAGTTTCCTGCATTCCCATACCAAAACCCAGTAAAGTGGTACCAACAGGCCCAAAGACCAACAACTGCATCAATGCCCATAGCAAGAGCGTATAGAACGGGGATATACACTAAAGCTCGTACCCCTAAAGTCTTGATAATGTAATCCCCCTTTGCCCCTGATATTTACCAGCCTTATCTTTATATGAAAGTTCACACTGTTCATCTGCCTGAAGAAAGATAAGCTGAGCTATACCCTCATTTGAGTATATCCTCGCGGGCAAAGATGTCATATTTGAAATTTCTACTGTCACATAACCTTCCCATTCAGGCTCAAGGGGTGTGATAGTAACTAAAATACCGCAGCGAGCATAAGTCGATTTACCAAGGCATATTACGAGTATATCACGGGGTATTCTGAGGTATTCTACGGAACGTGCTAAAAGAAAAGAGTTTGGTGGGATAAGGCAACTGTCCCCCTTGAAATCTATGAAGTTCCTCTCATCTATATTCTTCGGATCGATTATAGTTGTGTTTACATTAGTAAAGATTTTGAATTCATTTGCAATTCTGATGTCATAACCATAAGAACTCACTCCATATGATATTACACCCTCTCTAATCTGCCTTTCACTAAAGGGTGAAATCATTCCTTTTTTTGCCATCTTTATAATCCATTTATCTGATTTGATCAAAATTAATCCCTCCATCACTTTAGAATTTTCTGTTTAAGCTACGACTACTCTATCACGCCCTGCAGCTTTTGCCATATACAAAGCTCTATCTGCAGTCTTTATGAGAGTCTCTACTTCTTTGCCATGATAAGGATAGGCTGATATCCCAAAGGATAAAGTTACAGGTCCTAAAAGCTTGTCTTGATGGATCACCCTCAATTTTTTCGCCCCCATCCTAAGAAATTCTGCTCTCTCCTTAGCAACCTCAAGGGAGGCGTCAGGCATAATGATCAAGAACTCCTCACCACCATATCTACTAACTATGTCTTCTCTTCTAACATTGGCTGCCACAAAAGCGGCTATTTCTTTTAACATTCTATCTCCTGCTAAGTGGCTATAGGTGTCATTAAAGTGTTTGAAGTGATCTATGTCAAAAAGTAAGACACTAACAGTCGATTTTCTCCGATTAGCCCTTTGTAATTCCCGTTCAAAGGTTTCCTCCATATATCGCCGATTGAACAGCCCAGTCAGTGGATCACGAATTGCTTGATACTGTAATTTTTCCCTTAGTCTGAGATTATTGATTGAGAGAGAGACATGCTTAGCAAGGGTAATCATTAATAGATATTTCGACTCCGTCATTTCCATAAAAGGTAACAAAGATGGATCGTTTTCTACTTCTAAATATAAAATGCCAACAAATTCGTCCTTCAATATAAGAGGAATACACAAAGAAGCACCAGAAAAATTGTCTTTTAGATGCTCACATCTCTGATATTCAGCATCTGATAGAGATTTGAATATACTTCTACTTCTTAATGCCAAACACCGAGATGGTTCAAATGCCTCTTCACTGTTTATAGATTTCCCCCATGGATGGACTAGATGTAATATATTGTCCTCACCAAGCACATATAAACATCCAGAAGAAAGTGGATAAAATTCTTGGGTAGCCTGCGCTATAACAGAGTATGCCTCTTCTATGTCGACACAGGATTGTAACTGCTCACTCGTTTCAACAAGTATATTTAATTCTTTAGTTCTCAGCTCTAATTCATGAGCCCATAATCTTAATTTCTCGTTGACATCGATAAACATCTTTTCAGTATTACGATAATCGGTAACTTCTCGAATCGACTCAATAGCACCTATACGTTCTCCGTTTTTATCATAGATTGGAGAAGCTATAGCCCACAGATATACATCCTTTCTGCCTCTGAAGAAGGGCAAACAGACCTCTCCAACAACTAAGTTAGCTTTCCTTTCGAAGTTTATATAGTTCTTTTCGATTTCTTCATTAGACCCATCTAATAAGTCTATTAATATTGGTCTCATATTTCCATAAAAGGCTTTAGCATAGATATAATCACCCTTGCCTATAATCTCACTCTTCTTTATTCCCGTTAATTCCTCCATTGCTCGATTCCACTCAATAACTCTCTTGTTTTTGTCTATAACAAAGGTAGCATCAGGCAGAAATTCTATGATGTTATGGAGAATTTCGTTAGCTGTTAGAGCCTCTCCCACTGAATTAGATAATTGTTTGTTAAGGTTTTTTAATTTCTCTTCATATTCAGAGTTCTTTCTGAAATACTCTTTTAACTGATTAGATAAAACTCGGAAACTCTCCTTAGCAGATGAGATAGTAAGATTGTTATTGAAGACAAAACAATCCAAACAGGTATCTAACTTTGTAAATGGCTCACCTTCTTTTTGGTTATGGCAAAGCGTGCCTGAAACAAGCCAACATTTATAATTTTTCTTCTCAAAGAGAGGGCATTTACTTTCCTTACAATTAAGGGCTTGCCAGCAGAGTATTTTTTTAGGCATAAGAATTCTTCTCTATCATAACCTCTACATAATTTAAAATTTAAAGAGAGACTTTTTATCTATGAATCTTATTATCTCAAAAAGATATTTAAAAATCAATAACTTTTATCTAAAGGGTAGTATAAAATCTTATTCTTAAATAGGGTCTATTCTCCATTGTTCTTGAGCAAAAATAAAAAAGAAGGATGACGAAATAAAAGAATTGACTAAATTAACCTTTATTAGGAAGATTTAGTAAAGGAATTCAGGAGAGTGTATGAGGTAAAGGCATCGACAATATCCAATATAGCCAAAAGTCTTGATGCTGAAATAAAGAGGTATCATAATCGGAGACTTTAAGACAGATATCTATATTTATTTCTTGAAGAAATAGTGCTTAAGGAGAAAAGTGGATTTGGAGTTAAAAGAGAGAAGTACCTGTAGCCTATGGCGTTAGAGTTGATACTAAAGTGTTTATTAAAGTACATATAGTTGGATTCAGGGTAGTAATCAATCTTATTAGTAGTGATCATTTAAATAGAATTGACACTACCAGTGGAACCATTACATAGACTAATGCCCATAGTTCTGTGCTATAATTGAAAGTTTTTTGAGATTTTCAATACTGACATTGTAGTTCTATAATATAAGGCAATTTTGAAATAAAGGAGATTAGTAATGGAAGATGTAACCAATGTCCTTTTTGCAGGAGTAGGCGGTCAAGGTGTTATTCTTGCAAGTGCCATACTCTCCCAAGCAGCTTTTAAGAGTGGCTTTGATGTTAAAGATAGCGAGCTACACGGAATGGCTCAAAGAGGCGGTAGTGTTATTAGCCATGTCCGATTTGGTAAGGGAGTCTATTCACCTCTCATCCCTAAGGGTAAAGCTGATTATTATGTTGCTACCGAAGAACTTGAGGGGTTACGCTATGTCACCTTTGTTAAAGAAAAGGGTAAAGTCATCCTCAATAAGAAGAAAACTATTCCAGTTACAG
>JAOAFA010000081.1 GCA_026416535.1 Deltaproteobacteria bacterium | reverse complement strand
GCTAGATACAACGACAGTACATTGGAAGACTTAGATAGCATCCCATAGTCAAGGTCTATACCACCAAAGGCTTTGCTCCAGGCAATCTTTCCCTGATTCTGATAAGCAAACCTGAAAATCAATACATCATAATTTGAATTAGATGAGGATTTGATGCGTCCGGAACAATACATACCATCACTTTCTATCTGGATACAATTA
Organism: Deltaproteobacteria bacterium; assembly: GCA_026416535.1. Lineage (GTDB taxonomy): Bacteria > Myxococcota > SpSt-1050 > SpSt-1050 > SpSt-1050 > SpSt-1050. Next base: position 38,169 of record JAOAFA010000081.1, on the reverse strand, counting down.
GTTATTTTCAAATCATTATTTGCTCTAATTTCCCTGAACGAATAAACAGAATTATCCGCATTCAGCATCAGGACTGCTATTTTACTCAGTATCTCATCTTTGCTGTCCATAATATAATTAAAACTGTATCCGCCTTTTACCAAGTCAATACCATCTCCCTCATTACCAATTACTCTGAACAATCTCTGCGATTTAATGTTGAATTCTTTATCAAGTTTTAACTCATAAAGATCAGATCCTGTATTTCCAACAATACTCGCTGAACCAACGATGAGACAACTAACATCCTTATCGCAATCTATCTTCTTAAATGATATCCATTCTACATCATTCATAATAAAACTCTTTTTGATACCGCCATTTTTATCCAATTTCAGAATAAACCCGGCAGAATTTTCTACATTAAAAGAATTCGTAGAACCTACAATCATATAATTTCCGTCATCAGTTTCGGTTATATCCAGTGGTCCTTTAATATCTCTGTCTTTACCAATCACTTTCTGCCAGATAACATTGCCATTCCTATCAAGTTTTAAAAGCCACATATCATTGTTACCAGAACAACAACTCTTAGTAGTAGCCAGAAGAAGAATATTTCCGTCTTTCGTAATCAACATATCCTCAAGAAATTCATCTTTATTTCCTCCATAAACCTTGGGGAAATAATTAAACTTCTCACATCCGTTATTCTTCTGCAAATCTTTATCCTCATACATGATATTGCAACTGCTATATCCACATTCTCCATTTATACACAGGGCTTTAGTCACATTCAGAGGTCTACAATTAGAATTACAACCACCACAAAATAGAGGATTATTTAAAATATCTCCCTCGCATCCGTTGTCCCACTTCCCGTCGCAGTTTTCAAACCCACTATTACACCTACATTCATTGTTAACACATTTAGCATTCTCTCCGCAGATCAGATAACAATTTGCATCTGAAGGCAGTTCATGGGGATAAGCATCCATTGAAGTGTCAACCACAGAATCTGCACTTACCGCATCACTGTTATCAAGCATATCTTGAATACTGTATATACCGTCACCTCCTTCAAACCTGTCCAAGAATTCAAAACCGCCATCCATCTCCGCATCTCTATTTAAGTAGATGTCTATCTCAATTCTCTTATTCTTTACAAATGATCTCTCAATATAAGTCTCAACAACTATATTTCTCTCCTTCTTGCCTTTTACTTTTATACCAAGAAGTTCCTCCGAATTATTCTGTTGGGTAATTAATATTCTTAGTGGGATCTCTTCTTTACTACTTAGTTGATACTCCTTAGAATATAGTTCTGTTTCCACCCTAAATATCTCGAGTTCTACTCTATCAATCTCATCTGGAACTGAATAATTGGTATAGATATTTAATACCAACTCCGTCTTATCATCTGCACAACTGACCAACAACACTAATATAAGCAAACCTTTTTTAAATCCAACCATTATCCTAGTTAATACTATCAAAAAGTAGATTTTTCAATATTCTTCATCTCTCCATCCTCGACCTTTTATCTCACTCACCTTAAACCATTCAATTTCTCTTTCTTTACCCATGTTAAAATAAACTAAATTTCCTCAAATTTGCAACGTTTATGGGGAAAAAGAAAGGATCCTTGAGAGAGTTAACTACACGTAAGCTCCAAGAAGGTAAAAAGGCCTCCCCTTCGCCTCACGAGATCTAAGCTTTTTAGCAGCAACAATAAATAATAAATTTATAATACCTTAGGTATTTCTATTATTTCGCTCTAATACAAAATAAGAAACAAATATTCTTGCCTTACCAATTGCCACATAAGCCTTTCCCAAAAACAGGTCCTTGTTATCCGGGTATACCTGAACTAAGTAGTCCCTCAAAACTCTGGAAGGATCATATTTTGGATTTTTATCGCTCAAACCATAATTAATTAAAATTGCATTTTGATATTTGTTATCTATGGGATCATCTTTTGCAGGATACACTTCATAAAATGCATATCTGGGTGCGCCTGTATCTATCCAATCATCTATAATTCCATTCTGGATTACTTTCAAGTTATAACCTTTTATTCTATCAGTCGGCGATTTAGGTTCGATCTCGGAGAAGAAACCTTTTTTGAATTTCCTAAACCCGAGTATACCCGTTAGATCTAACGTGTTATATCCCCTAAACTCCCAACCACAAAGATCTCTTGTATCAGGTATGGTTCCACTCTTCATAATCTCTTCAAGCCTATCATTTGGACTGAGAGCAAGTTCAATATATGATAATCTCTTTTCTTTACTTTTCATAAGTGAACCTCCTTTTAATTAGATGTCAAAATATCTACCCTCTTTATACCACTTCGCCATTTCTATCAATCCCTCTTTGGGGTCTGGATACAAAAACTTATATCCAGTAGATTTGACTTTCTCGTTTGAATACAAAAAATCCAAATTCATCATTCCGATCTGATCTCTTTCTAAAATCCCTTTTTGTTTCTTCAAAACCTTTTGAGATATATATGCGTCAATCCCGGCAACAAACAATAAAATATCCTTAATAGCACCGATCGGCGCCGGGGGAAGGACAACAAACGGTTTACCATATATTGCAGCAATAAATCTCATAACCTCTATGAGAGTCATCTTTGAATCATCATTTGAATTATACACCTCATTTTCCGCCTCATGCCTCTGAGCAAGATATAATGCCATATTACACACATCTCTTACATGCACAAACGGCACGTGGGTATTCATATTTACTGGTAGCCCCAATACAGCTGCTTTATGAGCGGTCCTTAAGAAATCAACTCCACCGTAAAATTGTCTTATTCCATACACAGTCGTCGGTCTTAAAATTGTATATTTAATGCCGTATTTCTTACCATAAACCATAGTTGTAAACTCTTGAAACCATTTTGACCTCTGATAATTATTAGGTGGATCAGGTGGAGTTTCTTCTGTAAATGGGGTATACTCCGGTTTAGGTTCCCCATACACACCTCCGGCGCCCCATAAAACAAACCTCTTTATCCCCTGAGACTTCCTTATTGCCTCAAGTAGATTAATTGTTCCTTGAACATTCACTTTGTAAAGAACTTCCCACGGCGCTGAATAACTAAATACAGATGCTACATGGAATACATAATCAACATCCATTGGCAACTTCTCAACCTCTTTTTTACTTGTGATATCACATGGTATCAATTCCTTAGCTACCTTCTTTGTCGAGATGACACATTCCTTTTTAATAGGTTCCTGCGCATTTATGGTTGATTGGACATCAGTTGCAATTACTTCGTGACCATGTTCAGCAAGCAATTCAACCATGTGGGAGCCTATGAAACCACATGCACCTGTTACCAAACATTTAAATTTGGGCATCCTTTACCTCCTTAAACAGATTAAATAATTTTTTGTCTAAGTTATCAAAATGTTCCTTTGTTACCAGATAAGCTTGCTCTGGGTTAGCCTCCTTGATAGCATTAAAAATCCTCTCCTGAGATTTGCAATACTCCTCAGAGATATTCCACAAATAACTGAATTCAGCAAACGCGTCATCTGTTATGTCTTTAATAGTATTAAAGAACCACATTAGAACCATTGACTTAGTTGATTCGACAATGGTTCTTAAAAACTTCATCTCGAGATTATATGACAACTCTTTATCAGGGGTACCTATATGCGATTTTATCTCTTCAAGAGCCTTTTTAATACTCTCCACATTTGCCTCATCCCTCTTTTCAGCGGAGATCCTTGCAATCTCAGCAAGTCCAGCTGAACGCACCCGCAGACTATCAAATATAACTTCATACTTAAATTTGTTATTCTTTGTATTTTTAATTATCGCAGATAAGAGATTAATCTTCCCTTCCTTCTTAAAATCTAACACCTCTATACCGCCACCCTGTCTTATTTTTATGAGACCATCTCTCTCTACAATCTTTAATGCCTCCCGTAGTGTATTCCTATTAGTTCCAAATCTTTCAGCAAGTTTGCGTTCAGATGGGAGCTTCTGACCAGCCCGAATCTCTTCTGAAATAATAGCCTCCCTGATCTTTATGGCGATCTGTTCTGAGATGTTTATTTTTTCCACTTTTGTGAAATTCATACCAACTTTAAACCTAAAATTGGTTTAACCATTTAACCACTAAACCATATTTTGTGATTTGTCAACAAAAACTTTTGGTACTACTGCAAAATTTAGTTCTTCGGCCTGGTCAGATACATAAACAAGCACGGTCTAAAAATTTAAATAATCCATCTATAAACTGCTCTTAAAAATCTGAATAATCTATATGTTCCTAAATTCCTAAAAAATGTAACCAGCCGTTTTCAAAACTTACTAACTCTCCTAACATAGATATCAAGTTTTAAATCTATCCCCCTAATTCTTGTTTTTCATCTTAATCTTTTATAAATACAGAAATCGTCAATAAGATAACTACAAAAGATGTAAATGACTCCACAAAAAGATGAGATTAACGTTGATCTAACAACCAGTCTTTCACATCTACACAACTTTGAGCAAAAATTTAGGTGCTATCTTAAAATAGCTTACAAGGGTTCAACTTCCCACCTTTCGTTGATGTATACTCCTACAACCTCTATGCCCGGCAGATGTTTCCTAGCAATTTCTATACTCCTATTCACAAATTCAATATGTCTTTCCCGACCTACGGGATTACCAGCACAATCATGGTGCGCAGCAATAATGAGACTTTTAGAACCATGTTTTTCAGTAGAGATTCTGATCTTTTTCATAATGTAGTCAAAGAAGTTTTTATCCTCACTAATGAGAATGAGGTCAGGACCCGGTTCATTTATCATGTCTACATAGTCAGCACCAAACCTATCCTTTGCCCATTTAATTAAAGGCTCCTGGGTCCGCCCATCCATACAATTTATAGCCGTTACGAATTTACCTATACTCATCTCTTCCTCCTTAAGATATTTAAAATGTCATTTTGCGTTATTTTCAAACCTAAAATACGTTTGAGAACTCTACCTTTGTTTAGGACATATCTGACAGCTGATATAACAATTGGGTGAAAAGAGGCTGCTGTAAACTCCTTATCACCCCTTATTACTTTTGTTGCCTTGCCCCCTATTTCCTCTTCCCATACAGGTTTATCCTCATAAGGTAAATTATCCCCCCTAAGAATAAATAGTCTCCTTCCCGTACTAGTTGTATATATATTTGTAATTCTATGAACAATCATTTGAGTATCCCTTATATACATTATGATATCTCCTACTCTTATGTCCTCCGGTAATACTCTCTCAATAATAACCTCATCCCCATCTATAATGAATGGGAACATTGATGAGCCCTTTACACTAAATTTAAATCTACCATATCTCTCAATGGCATCTTTTATTGTCTTGATCGACGTCTCAGCTCGTTTTCTCTTGTTCATAATACATCCTCGCCCTCTGACAGGCAAGATCTGATGGCTCAAATATATCTTTTTTATCTCTCAAGTTGAGACCCGGACATATAGAGCATGCACTCAAATACTTACAACTAACACACTTTTTATAATCCTTGATTCTGAGATTCCTAATCTGCATTAACCTTTCAGAGTTTTTCCATATCTCAATGAGACTCTCTTTCCTAAGATCTCCTAAGAGTTCATCCCACTCCACACAAGGAAAGACCTTCCCATTAGGGGCTATATAAATCCCTGTAATCCCTGCATAACACGTTATTGAATCCTCACTAACTCTATACTGTTGGTTATAGTCATCCATATCTTCTATCTTAGTTTCCCTCTTCGCCTCAATCCTCTTTATCTCTGACAAAAGACTTCTCTTTTTCTTATAGGGGATATTTAGGTCCCTTACACCTGACCTGTTACACTTTGTTGGGGTGATAACCATATCATACTGGGCAGACACCCTTCTGCCTTGAGATTTTATCCACCTTAACAGATTTAGGTAATCTTTATAATTTGGTCTCATTATCGAAGTCTTTACAACAACGTTTATTTTTGCATTCTTTAGGAGTTCAATAGCTCGTATGGTCCTATTAAATGAGCCTCTTACTCCAGTTATCCTATCATGAATCTCAGGATCAACTGCATATAAGGATACTCCTACACTTGTTACGTTATACCTTTTTAGCATCTCTACTTCATAATCACTTATAAGATAGCCAGAGGTGATGATCTTTATGACATAATTGAGTTTATACGAGATCTTCAATATATCTTCGAAATCCTCCCTTACAAAAACCTCACCTCCGGAATATGTAATAAATACAGCATTAAGCCTACGGGCATCCTTTAATACTTTCGTAATCTCAGTAATAGACAACTCTCTGTTTTCCCTATGGTCGATATAGCAGTGGATACATTTCAGTGGACATCTATATGTAATATCAAGATGAATAGATAGCAAAGAACCTGTCTTTCTAGCCTTTTGTCTTAAGTATTCAAATGCAGAAATATCTGAAGACAATTAGATTACCTCCAAGAATTTATCACTCTTAGTAAAGTAGAGATTAAAGCCTTCGACCTTTTTTACAATACCTCTAATTGTTGAAAGTACTGAGTCTAAACTTTCTCTCTCAGTTGATGCAAACAATACATTTTCCAGCATGTTTATCATAACGCCATCAATCGAGATCTTTTTTACAAAATCTCTTTTGGACTGTCTAATAAAATACAACTTTTTGAGCGGAGCCTTAATATATTGTCCCTTTATTTTAGTATTCCCCCAAAATGGAGTAGAATAGGCAAATGGTCTTCCCCCCTCGAGGGCGACATACGAGATCTCGTCGGTAAGAGGTCTAATAGACTGATCCGAGTTCATAGCCATTTTTAATAAAGTACTTTTCCCAGAACCTGATTTGCCAACAAAGAGATATGCATCTCCCTGCTTTACAAAAGACGCAGCATGTATGAAAAGACCATCTGAATTAGTGGCTTTTATTGCGTATATAATTCTAAGTAGCGACGAGAGGACATATGGCTTACTATTGACAATAGCCTTTGCATACCCCTTTTTTAAATAGAAGGTGCCGGAAAAATAATACCATTTTATTTTGTACATGTCTGGAGCAACCTTCTTCGCAGGTGCCAGTTCATTGTAGTCATCGTACTTAAGGTCACTAACTAATCTCGCCTCCAAAAAGGTGTCTGGCCTCTCAGTAGAAATAAATCCAGAAAAAACATTTTGTACATCCCTCTCGAGCTGTTTCGGAGACAGCTTGATCTCAGTAGTAAACTCTCCGATCTTTATCTTAAACATCGTCACATCTCTCTTACCGAAATGAAGTTTAAAAAAGGAGAGAAGCTATCCATGGAAAATCCTTTTAATCTCCTAAGCCTACCCTTAATCTCCTCTTTGTCTTTCTCTATTATTTCGTTTATCTCCATCTCAGGTGAACTCCCCTCATTTAACACCCTTTCTATCTCTTTTATCAGATGTTGTTTTTCTCCTTTCGAACGAAAGTACTCTATTACAAGCTCTTTAAATCTCCCATTTTTTTCCATCAGCAAAAGGGCCGGCAAAGTGATATCACCCTCACTAAGATCCTTAAGCTTACTCTTTCCAGTTCTTCTCCCAACAAAATCCAATAAATCGTCAGTTAACTGAAATATCTCTCCAAATAGCATACCCGCCTCTCTTAGATATAGCCTCTCCAACTCACTTTTGTTAAAGATAATAGCCAATGCCTCAAATGAAGCTGAAAATAGTGCCCCTGTTTTTCCTCTTATAATGTCAAAGTAATCATCTTTACTAATCTCATAACTCCATCTTAAAGATGCCTGTCTAAGCTCCATAAGAGTCATATAAGAAACCGCATACGAGTAGATCTTTGCAACCTCTGAGTTGTAGTTTTCAAGGACAAGCCGAGAGGCCACTGAATAGAAATAATCACCTGCAAGTATACTAATAAGATTTCCATACCTTGCATTAAGAGTTTGTCTGTTTCTCCTTATCATTCCATTGTCTATAACATCATCATGAAATAGGCTTGCAAGATGAACAAGTTCAGTAGAGGTTGCAAGTGGTATAAGTCTTTCAAAATCAAACTCGTTTAAGGAAAGGGATAGAATATATATAGTTCTCGGTCGAACCATCTTGCCCCCATCAAACTCCTGGACAATATCCTCGAAGACCTCCTTTCTCCTCAAGAGATTTATAGCAGTATCTTTAACTCTCTGTAGAAACTCTGTCTCCTGCATAAATAACTACTTCTTCTTCTCTAATTTCTCCTGTTTCGTATCTGTTGGCTTTGCGTTAAATCCATAAAATTCCTTAATCTTATTTTCTACATCTGTTAGTAGCTCCCTGTTTTCTTTCAATAGGAGTCTTGCATTTTCCCTTCCTTGTCCAAGCCTTTCACCCTTATATGAATACCATGTGCCTGTCTTTTCTATTATTCCAAGATTAGTCGCCGTATCTAGGATATCTCCCTCTTTGGATATTCCCTCATTGAAGAGTATATCAAACTCTACCTCCCTGTGTGGAGGGGCAAGTTTATTTTTAACTACCTTTCCTCTTGTTCTAGCCCCGACAACATCTTCCCCGTTCTTAATACTTCCAACCTTTCTAATATCAAGTCTAACAGAGGCATAAAATTTTAATGCCTTACCCCCGGTTGTTGTCTCAGGGTTACCATACATTACCCCAAGCTGCATTCGAATCTGATTTATAAATACCACAAGAGTATTTGACCGAGAGATTGCGGCGGTTAACTTTCTTAAAGCCTGTGACATAAGTCTTGCTTGAAGCCCCATATGTGAGTCCCCCATCTCACCCTCTATTTCCGCTTTTGGAACAAGTGCAGCCACAGAATCGACCACAATCAGATCCACTGCACCCGAACGGACTAAAGTCTCCACTATCTCTAAAGCCTCTTCACCATAATTGGGCTGAGAAAGCAAGAGATCATCAACCTTAACCCCAACCTTTGCAGCATATTTTATGTCAAGGGCATGCTCAGCATCTACAAAGACAGCCACTCCCTGGTTTTTCTGACACTCAGCAATAAGATGCAAGGCAAGCGTCGTCTTACCGGAGGATTCAGGCCCAAATATCTCAACGACTCTTCCCTTTGGAAGGCCACCAGTACCAAGTGCGATATCAAGAGACAATAAACCGGTAGATATCACTGGAATAGTCCTATTTATTGCCTCAGCGTCTTTCAATCTCATTATAGAACCTTTACCAAACTGCTTTTCGATAGTACTGATGGCTACATCAATAATTTTTTCTCTGTCAGTTTTCTTACTCTTCTCATCTGTTGTCATCCTCTGCCCTCCTTTAGTTATAAAAGGATTTCATTAAATTTTAATATTTGCAAATAATCAATAAATTTTTTGAGCGTTTTTAGCTGTAACATAGCTTCAGAATATCGTTTGCAAAATCCGTATCTTCTCTAAATGCCCTCTTTACAAGATTGAGGTCAGTAAGCAAGATTTTTCTCGCATAATCATCATTTGCCCTAAAAAGTGCTGTCTGATATAAGGTATCAAATATATCCATCATTGATATTGTCAGATTCGATAAGTTCGAGAGTTCTGTTTTTATTAACGTCTGTTTATATTCAAGATTCTTTATCTCATCAGGGTTACACGAAAAGAGGGGGGTAAACGGTGAAGGGACAAAATTGTTTATAGTAACCTTTAATATCCCAAGTCTCCCTTTCTTTTTGGACAGATCTACTAACAGCCCTCTTAACTCTCTGATAAAATCAATCAATTCAAAGATATCTTCTCTACTCTCATTCGGAAGTCCTATCATCATATATAGCTTTATATTCACTACACCGTTTTTTATCAACTCTTTTAATGAGCAAAAGAGGGCATCTCTGTTGTAATACTTATTGGTAACCCTCATCAATTTCTCAGAGGCAACCTCCGGAGCGATAGTGATCGTCTTTACCCTCGACTTCAAAATAAGTGGAATCTTATCATCATTTAAATCAGCTATTCTAATAGAGGCAAAGGCAGGGCGCTTTTTCTTATGTAAAATATAATTGACAATATCTTTGATTCTTGAATGTGAAAGAACGGCATCACCTATTAACCCAATGGATTTTATATAATCAGGTGCAGCATCCACTGCTTTTATTATACGCTCATATTCAAACTCTCTATAATGACCATATAGATGTCTTGACATACAAAAATTGCAGCTTCCACGACAGCCACGGCTAATCTCTATCAAGTGCATATTGGAAAACTCTGTTTCACTTGTATATATTACAGAGCATGGGGGGTCATACTCAAGGATGCCATTATTCTCATATCCAATAGGGATTCCATCAAGGATCGGTTGCATCTCGTTAATTATCACCTCGTTTGGTACACCGGCTTTAACCATTCTCATTATAGTCCGTATATTTTCTAAGTTTTCTTCTATTGACCCAGTAAAAACAAGAGCCTTACAGTGTTTAAAAAGCTTCGGATTTGCTGTAACTCCAGCACCACCAATACATGTTAACACATTGTGTGGATTAAGGTAATAATGACAATAAGAAACTACGTAGTTGGTACAAAGTATAAAAGGGACGGTTATAAACGCTATTTTAATATCACGAGGGCTTAGGTTATGTTCGAGGCTTTTAGCCCTGTTGGAGACGAATCTATCACATAAGACACCTTCAGAGTTGTTAAGAACAAAATAGAGTCTTTGATATGCCAGTGAAGACATAGCGATCTCATATGTATCTGGATACAATAGCCCTGTATGAAGGTTCCTCTGGCGCTGTTTAATAATAGTTCCTCTCTCCCTCATTTAAATGCCTTATCCATGAGATAATTAAGAGACGAATCTCCCCAAAAACGACCTATGTTGACCTCTACATCTATTTCTATCTCTTTAAGGATCTGTCTTGAAGCCTCTTTCATAGTCTCTCTGCCTATGTATGCAATATCACATGCCTCCTCTTCTCCAGCCTCAATCAAAATCTCATCGTGAACAATATTTATAATATATGCATTTTTACCTTTTTCGGAAAGCCTCTCATCTATCATACTTATTGATAACTTCATAATATCCGCTGCCGTTCCCTGAACAGGCATATTTCTAATAAACCTATATAATTCATGAGTTTTCACATCCATATCTCGCAATATTCTTTTAATAGGCTCTCCCTCACTTATCACATTTTGTAACCTCTTTACATACATCTCTTCAGAGCCTATCCCTTTTTTAAAATACTCCTCTTCAAGGGACTTTAGGATAAGCATAGAGTATAGCATGTTCGAGGACTTCACAATCTTCGTATTTATCTCATTTATGATCTTCTTTCTTTCCTCTGTAAGATTTACAAATGGCGAAAGAAGGCACCTTCTACCTGCCAGTGTTCTAAGCTCACCCTTTTGTAATGCCAAACTAATCGTATTTTGGATATATGAATTAAGAGAAGGAAATATCATATAGTAGGTATTGATCAGCTTGATCGCCTCTGGTTTACTTATCTCTAATCTCTTTGCAAGTCCCTGTGCCGTCATACCATAGATAATCCCAAAGTTAATAGCCTTTGCACGTCTCCGCAATTCTGGATTCTCTGTTTTGCTAACTTTTTTTGAAAACATAAGCTGAGCCACATAAGCATGAAGATCAAGTTTTTCCCTAAACGCCTTCAAAAAGTGGGGGTCCTTTGAAAGTGCTGCAAGGACACCAAGTTCGAATGTCGAGAAATCTAACGTAATAATTACCCTTCCATGTGGTGCTGAAAAAAATTCCCTAAAAATTCTTGCCTTAGGGACAGCAAATAGATTTGGAGTTTGAGAAGAGGTTCTACCAGATGCTGACGAAATTTGAACAAATCTACTGTGTATTCTTGACTCTGGTAGCCTTACTCTCTTTAGGAGCTCATTGGCATTTTGAGAAAGCACTCTAGCAGGATCTTTGTAGTTTTTCTCAAGGTCTCTCAGTAAATTATCCAGATATGTGTTCTCTTTTACTCCATAATTAAATAATCTGGCCACCTCCTTTTCATCCAGAATAGAGTCATCCTTCAATAGATTCTTATCTCGTGCAGATGAAAAAAGCTTTAAGAAATCCTCCATATTAAAATGAATCCCGATATGCTGAATCTTTGCGAGACTCTTGATCAGATTGCTCTCTATTCTTGAGATCCGCTCAAGTGATGCAGATCTTATCTTTCTTACCTGCTCTAAAAAGATCTTGTAGATTACAAGTAGCTCTATCCTTAGATACTCGAGGATATGAAGACTGATCTCCCCATCAAGATTATCAATGAGAATCCGCCTTCCCTTCTCGGGTTTAAAGCCCAAATATTTCTCTGAAAGGTCGTCAAGACTCTTTACCTCAGATGGGAAGAAATAGTTGTTCGTAATTAATTGCTCTAAGATGAGAATATCCGTTATATTTTCTATTCGAATTAGTTGATGTTGATATAGATTGAGGATCTTTTCATATGCAGAGGACATTACTTTGAGATTTTTTGAAGCCATTATATATAGTAAGGCATCTGGCCCACATCTCCTCAGGTCAAAGACATAGTGAATATTCTCATTTCCAGCGAGTAGCAAGGCGGGATTGTTAATACCTTTTTCCAAACGGAAAAATATATCTACGGCTAAAATAGGGAGTCGGGACACCTCTTTAACAATATGATCTGCCTCTTCAGACGAATCAACAAATTTAAGGCCAGTCTCTCCAAGCATATAATCCAAGGTTCTTATACACTGGGTATAGGTCTTTGTCAAAGTGGATGCAATTCTTCCTTTTAAGATAGACAAAAGTCCCTCTCAATAAATATAAGAAATGTCAATAGAGTTTAAAATTTGATGAGTGTGATAGCAAAATCTATATCATCGAGACTAATATCGCGCACAAGTTTATAATTGCTTCATATATAATTTGTTCATTTAAGGCAAGTCATAATCATTATTAACAATTGTCGTCATCTACATCCCTTTCTTCTCCGTGTTATATACGCAAATTAACATCCACAATATCACTATCGCCTCTCCACCTCACTATCATATCTCAACTTTGTCTGCCTTTCAAACATTACTAAATTACTTCACTCCACCGACCGTCCATCCCTAAATCTCAAATGATTACTCCCATCTATGAGTTTGCTAATAGAGTAGGACATGTTACTTATCCTAATTGGGTATAAATTGTATCAAAAACATTGAAGGACCAAAGAGGAATAAGCAATGACTTTCAAAAAGAGCAGAATCAAATTAAAATTTGAACTTCTATGAAGAGTGAGATAGTTAGGTGATTTAAAGAGAATAAAAATTGGGCTTTATAAAAGCAAGAGGTAGGTGAATCTTTAAAAAGGTCAATCGTGAAATTATTTTAGGAAATATCTGATCGTATTTCCTACCATCATGAAGAAATTTTAAACGCGTACTTTATGATGCCTTATACTTAACTACATATCCCAAGATAATGATAAACACTCAAATATCTTACTAACTGTTTTTACTTATCCAAAACGAATTTTTATGTTATTAAAGATGTTAATTTCTTGTGAGGTTTTCATGAAGGACTATTTTAGAGAGGTAGAAAACATAGGTAACGAACTTAAAAAGAATTTCGATGAGATCCCTGAAATACTCCTTGTTTTAGGCTCTGGGCTTGGATTTATTGCTGATATCTTAAAAGATAAGATAACAGTCCCTTATAAGTCTCTGAGGGGTTTTCCCACTTCTACAGTTTCCGGACATGAGGGACTCCTTATAAAAGGTAGTCTAAACAATAGGAATGTGTTATTGATGAAGGGGAGATTTCATTATTATGAGGGATATTCTATGCAAGAGATAGCTCTACCATATAGAGCCATCTTCTACTCAGGTGTAAAAAAGATGATAGTAACAAATGCCGCTGGTGGTATAAACAAAAGTTTCAATAAGGGTGACATAATGTTGATTACCGATCATATCAACCTCATGGGGGATTCACCTCTTATTGGTAAAAACTGTGATCGTCTGGGACCTAGATTTCCAGATATGACCTATGCATACTCCAAAAGGCTTCAAAAGATAGCTGAGCAGTGTGCCAGAAGATTAAAGATAAAGCTAAGAAAAGGGGTATATGTAGCCATGCATGGCCCATCCTATGAGACTCCTGCGGAGATAAGATTCTTAAGAATTATTGGGGCTGACGCTGTAGGTATGTCAACTGTCCCTGAAGTAATTGTAGCAAATCACATGGGAGTGGAGGTCTTAGGTTTTTCAGCCATAACAAATATGGCAGCCGGTATTGAGAAGGTAAGACTTTCCCACTCCGACATAAATGAGGTAGCAGAAAAAATAAAAGACAGATTTTATGCCCTCATAACAGAGGTTTTAACAAAGATATGAAGAAAATATATCAAATTTTATTTGAACACTCATCAGAGGTGATGAAAAATGCGTATTCACCTTATTCAAAGATTAAGGTCGGTGCCGCAGTTATTACAAAAGATGGATATATCTTTGCAGGCTGCAATGTAGAAAACAGCAGCTATGGAGCAACTATATGTGCCGAGCGCGCGGCTATAACAAAGGCCATCTCAGAGGGATTTAAGGAGTTTAAGGCAATAGGCATTATATCAGATAGATTCAAATTTATCTCACCCTGCGGTATTTGTAGACAGTTTATAGCCGAACTTGCTCCCAATATTGATGTATATCTCTTCAACTCAGATGGTAAATTCAAGAGATTCAAGATCAAAGAATTACTTCCAATAGGATTTAGGATCTAAGAATCGGAGAATTGGTATGGGATACGTAGAGGTCATTAAGAAAGTAAGAGATGAAGGGCGAAAGACGCTCTCAGAATATGAATCAAAACAGGTATTAAAGGAATTCGGTATACCTATAATTGAAGAGTATTACATAGAAAAATTTGAGCAGATCTACCAGATATCAAAGCTAAAATATCCAATTGTTGCAAAAGGTGTTGCCCGAACAATAACTCACAAAACTGAGAAGAACCTTGTAAGGCTTTGGATCAAAGATGAAGATGAACTCAAAAAAGAATTCTCAGATTTAATCTCAACAGAAGGTGTTGAGGGTGTCCTTCTATCAACGCAAATCACAGACATGAGAGAATTTCTCCTTGGGCTTAAATACGATAAGCAATTTGGTTACACAATTATTTTTGGTTTAGGTGGGATTTTTACTGAGGTACTTAAAGACATCTCTATTAGAATCTGCCCTATAACAGAGGGAGATGCCAAAGAGATGATGTCAGAGATCAGGTCTTCTAGATTGCTTGGTAGCATCAGGGGATACCCACCAGTAAATATTAAAATGCTGAGTGATATGATGATAAATCTATCAAAACTTTCCGAAACAATAGATGATATATCGGAGGTGGATATAAATCCAGTTATGTTTGAGAAAGGAAATCCTGTTGCTGTTGATGCCTTGGTCGTACTAAAAGATTAATTATCTCCTTATCCACCAGAGGTCTCTTCCCAGGGGTCGATAGTTTTTCTTTCTGAAAATAAAGAGCAATACCATACCTGCAACAAAACCGCCAATATGTGCCCACCATGCCACGCCCCCTGTCGATGCACTCTGCACACCCAAACTCAATACACCCGAGAAAAACTGCATTACAAACCAGAACCCCAATACGAGTAGAGCCGGTAGAGCAACAAAATCTATGTAAAAAAACAAGACAACCAAAACAACCACTCTTGCAGTGGGGAATGAAAGCATATATGCACCTAAAACGCCAGCTATGGCACCTGACGCCCCAACCGATGGAACGTTCGAAGAAGGATTAAAAATTATATGAGTAAGACTTGCAAGGATACCACAAGAAATATAAAAAACTAGATATCTTAGATGTCCCATTCTATCTTCCACGTTGTCTCCAAATATCCACAAATAAAGCATATTACCTAAGAGATGAAACCAACCACCATGCAGAAACATTGAGGTAAAAAGGGGAATAACCCTATCAGCTATCCCAATGTAGACTATTCTATCATCCACTATATAAAAGCTTGCAAAAAATTTCGCAGGAACCACGCCAAAACTATTAAACACATATTGCAACTTGTCTCCGAGTGAGACCTCAACAAGAAAGAAAAATACATTAATCACTATCAGAGTAACATTAACTATTGGAAATGTCCTTGAAGGTATGTCATCTTTTAAAGGTATCAAGGATATCTTCCTTTCTGATACAAAAACAATTCATTACATTATTTAGCACACATTCTTTAAGCTCTTCAATAGTTATCCGCTTCAAATCTGAAACAAACCTATATATCTCAACAACATAAGCAGGTTCATTCCTCCTACCTCTATAAGGAACGGGTGACAGAAATGGCGCATCTGTCTCAAATAATATCCTATCGAGCGGAACATACGTTGCTACCCTCTGCATCTCAACCGCCTTCTTAAAAGTCACAATCCCAGCAATGGAGATAAAGAACCCCATATCCAAGACTACCCTTGCATTCTCTATAGTTCCAGAAAAGCAGTGGAAAACCCCTCCTTTTATCCTTTGCCTTACCGACCTTATTATGTCAATCGTGTCGTTAAATGAATCTCTTGAGTGAATTATGACCGGTAACCTCACCTCTGATGCAAGCTCTAAAAGTGCAGAAAAGGTATTCTTTTGGAGATCTCGTGGGGAGTGGTTGTAATAAAAATCCAGTCCTATCTCACCTATTGCTATCATTTTAGGATTAGATTTTGCACACTTGATTCTTTTTAGAATAGAGTCAATCCTAGCATTGTACTCGTTGCAACTTGATAACCCCAAGTCTGCATCATGGGGGTGCACACCTAGAGCAAAAAAGATATCAAATCTGTCTGCTATCTGTATCGTTTCATCAAAGTTCTCTGCACCATACCCAGATCCGATCGTAATCAATTGTCCTACACCCGCATCTCTTGCCCTTTTAACTACATCAACAATATCATTCCTATAATCTGGGGATGCTAGATGTAGATGTGTATCAATAAAGACCATAACCCTTCTAGAGATGCAAATATTATATCAATTACTAATTTATGCAATATTAATTTACAATCAGAGCATTTATCTATACAATGTCAAAAAATATATTGAAATAATTTTCAAAAACGATATAAATTAAAATTTCGGTATGGTTATCCATAGAGATACAAATAAACACGGGATAGCAACTCAAACACATTTGATTTACCGGAGGATGATTATGTACCTAATAGGAAAAGTTACTTACTCACAAATTCATTCTATTTTTCCTAGAGAAGCCGCCCTTGTAAAAATTATAAGCAACAAGAGATTTAAGGATTATAATAAGGCTCTTGAATACTGCAAGACATTAAGAGTCGGTGGGGACTATACTTTTGTGCCTGTAGAAATAGACCTAAAAGATTACAAGGTTAAAGGCAATAGGAAGGGGAAAAAGACGAGTACTAAAAATTTGCCATAATTTTTATTATATGTTTTAATATTTACTATGTTCGGTAGTGAGAAAAGGCAGCACAGAAGGGCACCTACATCAATTAGTGTAGATTATAAAATAGGTGAAAAGACGGGGAGATGCATAGCAACAGATATCTCCCAAAACGGCATATTCCTAAGTATAACCCCACCACCTGAGGTTGGAAGTCGCATTTATTTGTCCTTTGTATTGCCCGGATATTCAAAGCTCCCACCTCTTAAAATCGTGGGCAAGGTCGTAAGAATAGTCAGGCCGGGTGAAGGACAGATACCCGGAGTTGGAGTCGAATTTGACCTGATATATGCTGAGTCAAGAGAGACAATTAGATCGTTCATAAGGAAAATACTTGGACCCACAGTAATCATCTCCAAGCAAAAAGATGCCCTTGCCAGAGGCAAACACTATCGATTGGATTACAAAAATATTGCCCAAAAAGGCCCTTTTGAGACAGAGGCTACCAAGGAAGATGAAAAATATATTAACGAATTTAAATCCCTACGAATCTCTCAAACGGATCCAAGGCGTTTTGCAATGATCCTAAAGATATCTTTCTTTGTCCTTTTTGCCTCTGCCATTGGATATTCCCTTTATGTGATAGCAAAGTACCTCCTGAGGTAAAATGAATATCTTGATTATTCTTCTGTTTGTTTACCTCTCAGCAACCCTTGCAGCGCTCTCATCTCACCAATATGATTTCCATAGATTAAATCTCCCTCTATATGCATATGTAATATTTTACACACTCGTCTTTATCCCACTTGTACTTTTTATGCATGTATTTTACCAGAGTTACGTCTTTATGTACTTTTTTTCAAACTTGCTAATGATGATATATCCTTACCGTCTCTATATAACGATTCTTTTTGTAATTATTTATTATGTAATATTTTTCCTCGTATTCAGGATTACTGAGAAGACATTAATCAAAGGCGGAAGACATTCAATCTATCTCAGAATAACGTTTTTCACTATAATCACTTTATTTTTATTAACTTTCCTATATAAAAGGGTTGTATATATTGGAACAATTCAAGATTACCTGTCAGGGACATTAAAACCGATTTACAAGAGTGTAGTCGGCTTCCTAAGTCTAGTTTATATAGTATTGCTGTTGTTATTTGATAGATTAGTTATTCCTAGAATCAAAAGGGTGACGTTATAACACCTAAGAATTTACCAAAACAGTGGAAAAGTCCAACAAGATTTAACATGGAAATATTCACTCCACGACATTACAACTACACCCTCCTGAACCTTCAATTGAGACCTCTGAACACTCAGGGTCACATTCACAATCTGGATCGCACGCATACGTCTCATCACAGAGACATTCAGAATAGGTATCAATTTTAATGATATCCCTCAAGATTGATGTATCTTCTCCTACAATCAAATCAGTTAAATTGGTATCAACGCTGGTATCTACAATTACACCGCGATCTGCTACTCCACCATCTATAAAATCCACAAGAACAACATCTTCTGAGGTATCAACAACATCTTGTATATCTGAGAGGACATCTAGTGCATCTGTTATATCTCTAATATCAATGTCCTGGGCATCAATGCCGGCATCCGCAATAACCGTTTGGCGCGTACATATCGAAAATTTCTCTGAAACACCTTCATAACTAATAGTTATATCTTTGGTACAGAGATAATCTGATCCAAATAAAGAACAATCGCTATTCAATGTACAGAATGCTGAACAATATTTATTATAACACACCCCTGTCTTGCACTCGGTATTTGTATTACAAAAGTCTCCCACTTCCTTGGAGCCAATGGAATTATTACATACTGTTATCAATGCAGAACCGGCTCTAAAAGGTGTACAGACTTTGCCTGATTCACAATTCCTATTATTTTTACACCCGGGAGGGGTATTACAAGCCTTAAGTGTCGCCTGAGCGTTCTCCTCTATCTTAATCGTTATCATCTCACACCTCATATTCTGTGGACAATCATTATCGCTTATACATACCCCTGAGCATACTCCTGAAGGTAGACACATACGATTTTTACAATAAACATCGTCACCTATATTTAGTGGGGTATTATTTATATCCCCACATCTTTTTCCAGGATCCACGGCCTTAGTATTCAATGGGTTGTTACAATACTTATCATTAGGGGTTGATGGAACACAGTACGGCTCTAAACAATAAGTGGTTGTCTTACCCTCTATATTAACATAGGGTCTGCACACAAATCCATTTTTACAATCCGTTATTCTGCTACATGGGTAATACTTGTTTGGATCATATAGATAACATATCCCATCTTTATCATCCTGTTTGAGGCTCCTTTTGATACCACCACCCCCGTATCCACACATAACAGCACCTATTGTGTAACAAGAATAACTGTCATAAAGATCGGCAAGTCCAAAGAAGTGTCCTAGCTCATGTAGTGCTATTGTCTCTACATCCATCCTATTGTAACTACCAGATGTACTCCAGGTATAATTAACACCATTAAATCTAATATCTGCCTCAGTGATAATCCCATCCTCACGGACCGCCGGCACTGTAAATGCTATAGCGTTTGCACCAGCCTCTGGGGGCCATTCATTTCTGGACTCTACGAAATCTATGGTATTCTTGCCATCAAAATAACCTACACGCTCAGATGTCTTACCAAGATACTCCACTCTCAGATCCACTTTATATGAACCACAATTCACACTTGACCACGTATTAAAGGCATTATTAATAGCTGTAAACTCTGAATCCCCTGAGATGTCAGCCGAGCCTAATTCATTTATTGAGTATCTCACTGGCATATCGGCCCCAATCCAATGCGTCTCTCCATATACATCCATGCCCTCTTCTTGATATGCCTCTTTTAGTGTCTTAAATGAAGAGAGTAAAAAGACTGAAGTTAGTATTAAAATGAGATAATAAGATCTCTTTTTCATAATAAGACCTCTCCACATACGAGATACGAGAAAATTTATATAAAATCACAATATTTGGTAAACGAAAATATTAACAAAAACAAAACCATGTAAATTATGTCAGAGTTCACATCACCTTTTGTTAAGAAGTCTATCTACTATCTTGTCACCAAGATGTTTCCTCATCAACTTTTCAATCTTCTCGTTAAATCTTCTCTGTTCTTCTTCTGAATCAAAAATGAACTTTATGCCCATCCCCTGAGGCAAGGTATTATTACCGATATTCTCCTCCTTTTCCCTCACCCAAACTACTTCAGCATTAAGATTTAGCTCGGTCTCTATGTTTGGAAGTTTTATGGTAAACCTAAATTTTGTTCCGACTGGAAGATAATTTGAGGTCTTAATAAATGTCCCACCTAGGGAAATATTCTTGATGTAGTCATAAAAAAACGTATTAATGTGAGAATAGCAGATAGGTATCTCAATAGGTATCCTTGGCGACTCTCTTCTATCGTGAAATTCATTTGCCATATTTTTTTATTCTCTCCCTTAATTCTGAAACAGTTAGACCCAACTTTTCCGAGGCAAGCTCTACATCTCCATTATAAATATTCATTGCCCTTTCTATGACCTCTTTTTCAACCTCGAAAAGCGGCTTTATCTTTATAAATCTATCCGCATAGTGGATGTAATCCCTAAAACCAGTCGGTTGAAATATTATAGATGATTCATCTATACGGTCATCCTCAGCAAAAAGTATGGATCTTATAATCACATTTTTAAGTTCTCTGACATTACCTGGCCAATTATAAGACAGAAGCTTATCCTTGGCAGAGGGAGTAAATGAAAACTCTCTGGAAGGAGCAAACCTTCTAATGAATCTCTCAGCAATAGGGATTATATCTTCCCTTCTTTCCCTTAATGCAGGGATATGGATGTGTACAACGCCTAATCTATAATATAAATCCTCTCTAAACTTATCTCTTCTACATGCCTCTTCAAGGTTTTTATTTGTGGCCGATATGATTCTTGTATTGACGAGTACCGGTTTATTAGAACCAACTGGTCTTACTTCACCGTATTCTATAACTCTGAGGAGCTTTGCCTGAAGCTCCATGGGCATATCACCTATCTCATCCAAAAACACCGTTCCATCAATAGCCTCTTCAAAAATCCCCTTTCTGTTAGAGACAGCACCAGTAAATGAACCTTTGATGTGTCCAAACAACTCGCTCTCTATCACATCCCTTGCAATTGACGAACAATTTAAGGGAATAAATATCTTATCTGCTCTTAGAGAATTTTTATATATTGCCCTCGCTACAAGCTCCTTGCCTGTCCCAGATTCTCCCGTTATGAGTATAGGGACATCTGTTGGTGACACCTTTTTAATGAGGGCAAAGATCTCCTTTATCTTTGTAGAGAACCCTATTATCCCACAGAATTCATCCTGATCTTCTGGGGCAAGACCTAATCCCTTAGTCTCTGTCCTAAAAATTAATTCTGTTTTGCCAATTCTGATAATAGAACCGTTCTTTATCTCTGACTCGCGAGTTCTTACACCGTTTACAAAAGTGCCATTCTTTGAGAAATTATCACGAATAAAATAGACACCCCTATCCAAAAAGATAGTGCAGTGCCTATCTGAGACATATCTATCGTCAACCCGTATATCTACATTCCTACCAGATCCTATAACTGTCTGTCCTGAGCTTTTAAGTTCAAACACCTTCTCACCACCATTGGATCGAAGCACAACAAATCCCTTCCTAACCTCCTCTCCCAAGTCTTCCTCATACAGTATTTCTGTGGAACCAGAGTATGTTTGAGTCTTCAAATTAAAGATAAATGAGAGCCTCCCGGCACTTATCTCATCACCATCCTTTAATCTCTCTTCTTCGGCTATTATATTTTTATTTAAGGCAGTTTTAGCATTTGCGAACGGCTTTACAATATATTCCCCTCCCTTGTTTATTAATTCAAAATGGTATTCCTCTAGATCGGATTGAGGTAGTGACACATCACAAAGTAATGAAGAGCCCACTTTAAGCTCATTCTTCTCAATTTTCAGTATTATAACCTCTTTTTTATCTCTCAAAACAGAGAGAAAAGCCTCTCTCTCTCTACTTCTTTGATTCATCTAGCCTTCTCAACCCCTCCATGATAAGTCCATCCGTACTCCTATTTATCGTAGATCCTAGCATTAACACATCTGGGTCAAGACTAAATGTCCCATCTTCCCAACCGACAATCTGATAGAACGCCTCTTCCCCTCTAAGTCCGCCAAATATTGCGTCAACAATTCTACCAGAATCAAGATATATCTCCCCGGTGCCTTTGCTACTTGTAATTGAGAGTAGACCAGTTCTACGGGCATTAGATAAAATTTGTAGGATATCTGGGATTGAGATCTCAGAGAGTGAGCCACTCACACCGCGCTGTTTCTTTTCTTCATATGTGCGCTGTTGGTTAAAATTCTCTATGGTCTTCTTTACTTTTAGGACAAATACATCTGGTGAATAAGGCTTGGTGATGTAATCTATCACTCCCAGGTTCAAGCCCCTCTCTACTGATGAGGGGTCACTCACCTTGGATAAAATAATTATGGGGACATTTATATACCTACTATCCTTCCTAATGGAGTAAATAAAATCAAACCCGTCATTTGGAGTAATATCAACTTCTGTAATGATAAGGTCAAAAGTATGATTTTTAATTGCCTCCTTACCCTTTTCAGTATCCTTCACAACAACTACGTTGAATCCCTGTTGGGTGAGTTTAAAATCGAGCATGGAGGCATTCTCGGCATCAGGGTCAGCCACCAACACCCAGGGACTCGCCGCAAGTATCTTTTTCTTCATTTCCTCGTTTGTGAGTATCTGAGCAAAGATAGAGACATACTTGGGATCGAAAAGGATATCGGTGTTCATCCTCAACATATTTATTGCAGTACTTACGTCAAAAGTCTTACCTGCATAGTTATCTGGATTATGGATGAGATCTTCAAATGCATCAATGATAGAGATTATTCTGGAGCCGCGTGGGATCTTGTCCTGAGAGAGTCCATCCGGTATTCCAGAACCATCATAGAATTCATACAAATGCCTTAATATATTTACTGTCTCTTGGGGGAGATTCACCTTTGAAAAAAGTGTAATTGGCAGATTGTAAGAAGATCTGGCTGCTTCCAAATACTTGTCGTCCGCATGGATTGCTAGGAGTGTTATATGTATATCTGATCTCTTCCCGATCTCGTGTAGATATGCCGCAAGTTCTATATAATACATCTCCTCCCGGCTTGCACCCAGCCTCTCTGCTAACGAGATTGATTTCTTTGCAACTACGGACGAATGTCCTTTCTGTCCTCCCTTCATAGCATCCAAAATATTAGCAAATGTATTTATGAGTTCTAAGAGCTTTTCATCTGCAAGTGCCCATATACCAGTCACCTTACTGACAGATTTATCAACCACGATGTCCTTAGTATCCTCTTTAAGCATTATATCTGGAAGTTCAGCGATGAGAGGTGAAAGCTCCATATCAGGACTCTCAGAAGTATTAGATAATCTATTATCTGTATCTACATCCGAACCAGTGCCCTCTGATCTCTCTGAAAACATTGATCGAACGATACGCTCAATATCCTCGTATACACTATCTTGAATATTATCAAAAGCCGATGCATCATTGAAAAAACCCTTTTTTATCAAGGCATCTATCGCGGAAGGAAGGGCTACGTAGATATTTACATTCATGCCCTGCATAATATCTTTAATCTCCTCTATCCTGTTCTCAGTAAAAGGATAGGACATTACAAAGACTACGGCACCAGACCCCGGATCAAGATATATCGGCATCGCATTCAGCCTCTGAGCCCTTTCAGATGATATATAGCTCAACACCCTTTGAGAGAATTTGAGTTTAGAAAGCTTTTCGGTAGAGACATACTTAGTTTTTTCAAGTGTAGCGAGATATTTCAGTAGTGAAACCTCATTTATCAATCTTAGTTCGAGCACAGCATTAAGAAAACTATCGTGTGATCTCTTAACCCACTCATCTGCATACTCAAGCTGATATTGATTGATCAAGCCTAATTGCAATAGGGTATTTCTAATTTCACCATCTTGCATTATTTTTCACCCTTATTTAACAACTCTATCAGATTCATCTGGGCAAAGGGCTTAAAGCCCTGATCAGTCGAGTTTGTTAAATCATCAACAGCATCCTTGTTTGAGCTTCTAAATAGTGAACGCTCATACATCTTTTGATACGCGGTCCACCTCTTTCCATCCTCCTTCTCAAATATCTTCCGCCAACTCTCCATTCTTGCATCCATATCATCAATAAAAGAGACTATCAGTGCCTCCATTGTCATAGGCAATTTTGGTGAACCTTTTGACAAGTCACCATGATGAGACAAGAGTATGTGTCTTAGTTCAAATGCAAGTTCAACAGGAAACCCTTCAACTCTTTGTATCAAGTCCGTTAATATTCTATCACCAATAACGATGTGCCCCAAAAGCTTACCCTCATCAGTATAATCAAAAAAATTGTCAACTGAAAGCTCTCTTATTTTCCCTATATCATGGAAGAATACCCCAACAATCAGCATATCCCGGTTCAACTCAGGATAATGAGAAGCAATAAAATTTGCTATCTTCATCATAGAGAGTGTGTGATATAAAAGCCCTCCTACAAAGTTGTGATGAATCTCTTTTGCCGCTGGTGCCTTTTTTATCATCTCGACCAAATTCTTGTCCTCAAACACTTTAGAAATAAGTCTCTTCAAATCAAAGTTCGTAATAGAATTTAATAGCTGCTTTGTCTCATCCCACAGCCTGTTTATGGGGATGGGACTTGTCGGCAGGTAGTCCTCTATATTTATATCTTCCCTCGAAACCCTATTAACATCACTAATTCTCAACTGTAACCTACCTTGATAATTTTGTGCGATACCATCAACAAGCACGATATCTCCGGATTCAAATCTTTCGGATATCTCTTGTACATTCTCCCAGACTCTTGCCTCAATATCACCTGTCTTATCCGATAGAAGTATGTTTAAATAAGGATCCCCCTTTTTATTCAAAGGTGCCGCCTTTGATTTAACCAAAAAAGGAGATATGATCTTTTGCTTCTCTTTAAGGTCTTTTACATAAACGGACTTTTCTATCATTAAATCCTCTACATTAAGAGAATTATTTATTATCACTTAAAGAGTAAAAATCAAATTTAAAAAATTCAAGACATGCATGATCCTTTTACCTTAAATTTCTATCTATACACAAATCGCCCATTATCTTATTCTTGCTATTTGAGTTCACAACCAAAGGTTCCTAACAAAAAACCTCTCACACACTACTCCACAGATTTACCATCATAGAAATATTTGTCTTTTGACATCTCGCATAAATTCTTCGCACTGGTCATGAATCACACTTGTTAGAGTTAATCCAACAGTATCAAACTAATATGTAACCTGTTACAGTCCCATACACAAAAGCTAGTAACAAGCAAGATTATAAGTAACCTTTACCTCATCACCTTCAGAAATGTTTACATCAGGACCAAGAATCACAGAATTATTTACTGAATCGTATGTAAATCCACTCGGTGTATCTTTGTCCAATTTTTTACCTGCGACATATACCTCAACTGAGTTTTCAGCCGGTCTCGAGTGCAAGAAGAACTCATTTTGAGTATCAAAGACATCAAGACCGAGTTTGCTCATCAGTGGCCCCCAATTCCTATTACATATACTTGCCGCAATACCCTTCCCAATTTTCTTATACATATCCAGATATCTTATCCCGGCTGATTCAGAAGAAGAGCCTGGACACTTCATTGGCGTAGGCAGATTATTTATATCACCGTCCTTATCTAAACCAGCTACAATTGAGAGGGACAATAGTTTACCTGTTGCATCCTTTTTAATCTGTTTGAGATAATCTACATAATAATCCACTGTCCCAGGAGACTGATCATCTTCATCTGCCACCATTATCAAATAGAGCTTGGCCTGATCCCGTAAAAATCCCTTATTTTTATTAGGGTCATCGATAATTGGTGATGTAAGTGCCTTTTTAGTTGCCTCAAAACATGCCTCCGCCTCATCCGAGCAACACTCGCCTATCAAGGCATTCTTTCTAAATGCCTCTATTATCTCCATGCTAGTTTTAAGAACAGGTTGGTAGTTTGGTGTCGGATTCTGAGGAGGGTTATTCGCTATTATCTTAGGGGTCCCTTTTTTATTAAACAAAACACCCGGATAATTGTAATCACCAGAATCTGTCTTAGCAGCTTCATTTATCTCAGAGGAGATAACACCTATTTGATAATCTGCATTTAAGCTTACAGCATAATTAATAAATATCGGAAAGTTTCCAGCAAGAGATGCCTGATCGTCAGCCATAGAACCAGAGTTGTCGATACACCACAATATATCGATCTTAGGTTTGGTCGAAGCAACGAATCTCTCCTCAACCTTGCTGTCGGTAAGACCTTTCCCGATTAGTAAGAGCTCATACTTTCCACCCAATAGGTTTGAGGCATCACTGGAGATCATCAACGTTGATTCTCTACTACCGATGAATTGGGGAGAAAACTTCATCTTGATAGAGGATTTGGAACCCGGCTGAATAATTAAGGGGAGATTGGGTTTTGCAGATATTAAAAACTCAGATGAATTTGATACTATGTTACTAACTGTTAGAGGGGCACTACCTACGTTATACATACTGATAGTCACATCCGGCCCAGAACAATTACTTGTAGCATTGGGGAATACAGCTGGCTCCGGAGTTACCATTAGGTAAGAAGAGACACCATTACATAACATTGGGAAAGTGAGCGATGAATTATTAGGATCGGTGGTTGTTATACTTATAAAATTCTTGGTACCTGATGAATCAGGATTCCCATCTTTGTCAGGAGCATGTCCACTTCTATCAGGGGTACACCAAATATCGAACCGCGCACTTGTCCCTACGGGAACCCTTAGTGGATAAGTTGGGACCCTCACCAACTTAAACCACTTACCAACATTTGGACCAAATGCCCCTGTATTGATATAGCAATCTGATGTGCCTATGTTTTCAAGAACCACAGAGCGTGTATATGTCTTACCGACTGGGACGTTCCCCCAATTGAGCTTATTATTCTCTGGGAGCACAAAGAATTTACAAACAGGCTCCTCACCCCCACACCCTGTCAGATAAAGCGTTTCATATGGGGAATCTATCGAGTTTGAATAGATCAACATCTTGTCACTTATGCAGGTCTTTTCTGCCTGAGCCGTATATTCCATCTGAACCTTTACTCTGTCGCCAGGCATCATCGAGAACGGTATACTTGATATTACCCCAGATGACGAGCCCTGGATAAACATGGAAATAATCCTAAAGTTATCTCTATTGCTTGGTCCTTCAAACTTTGTTACCTCGCACGCACCGTCCCCTAGATTGTATATATAAAAGTCTTTAAGCTGTTTCTGACCCGCGGCCATATGACCATAATCCAACGATACAGGATCTAATTTTAAGATACAGGATGGTAGGTTTTGTCCTGTTCCCATAAGATTTATCTCAGCCTTTCCTTCCTTCAATGATGGATCATCTGATTCTATAATAATCGAACCTGTATCAAGCCCCTCATTCTTGGGGATGTAATATAGTTTCAATCCGACCTCCTCATTCGGTACCATCTCCTCACCAATCTGAGATGTGGTTCCATCATAACCAAATTCATTATCTGGATTATTCTTTACCGATATACTTTTTATCTTAACAGGCTTTGTGCCACAACTCTTTATGTTGAAAATCTTGTCACTCCGAGTATTAACAGGCACCACGCCAAAATTATAAAAAGGGGCCTCGTAACATAACTTTGGAGCCATTCCTACGGCAGTAATCGATATTATAACCTCATCAAGGAGCTCATCATCTGTTATTACGACTATTTGTCCAATGTCTTTGCCCCCGTCCATAGGCTTGTATACAACACTTGTAATATTACTTTGCTTTGACCCTATCGTTATGTCTTTGGTATTGGTCGGCTCAAGGGTAAATTCATAGGCACTTATCATCTGACTCTCCACACACTGATTATTATTAGGAGGACATTGCTTTACTGTTATTCCCTTCTGCATCATAGGTATCTCACCAATATTTTTGATGATGACACTCCTTTTTGAGATATCTGATGTCTTTGGATCAATAGAACCAAAATCAAGCGACAGGCAGGCATCTTTCTGGTTATTTTCGCAATCTGAAGTACATTTTAATATACTACCATTTTCATCCCCTGTACAGATATCCAATCCTACCTCGGCCCCTCTTCCTCTAAGAGTATATGTCTCTGTTTTTACCTTACCTGCTGCCTTGTTATGATACCACTCCAATATCAACTTACCTCCATCAACACCTGACCTCCGAGGAAAATACGCAAGTTTTATAACTCCTTTTTGTGAAGGTGCTATAGAGGCAGTAAATTGGACTATACTAAAAGCCTCAGAATTTACACCTGACTCAAATACGACATTCACTGATTTAAACTCTAAGATATTTTTTCCTGTATTTTGAATCTGAAGATCTACCTCTTTTGTGGTATTAACTCTTACGACTCCAAAATCAATTATCTTATCACTTGGGCAATTAACACATTCAAAGTTAGGGGCTATCTCCTCTAATCTTGATTCTTCACATTGGCAGGAGAACAATATCCATACAATCGCAAAAAAAGGTAAGAACATCCTATACATCAAAACTCCTCCTACTTGTCCTTAAAATCGCTTTCATGGAAAACGATGGCTTCGAATTTCTCAAGCCTTACATCTCCTTTTTTATAACAATCCCTATCGAGTCCTGCCTTAAGACATAGATGTGAAAGGTATTCATCCACTGTTTTCCAACCTGCCTCCTCCGGAACCTGAGGCAGAAAGACTCCCTTATTAAACCCTTTTGTAAGGACGAGTCCATCTCTTCCAAGCACTATATCCTCCTTCCTTATAGGTTCAAGAGGTGTTAGAACAGAGATCTCGATCTCAATATCTTTGAGTTCATTGATTGATAGAGGATGGAACCTAGGATCACTTACCGCGGCATTTACAGCATTCGAGAGGACAGATTTATATAATGGTTCAAAAGCCATTATATGCCCAATACATCCCCGCAAGGTCCCGTGCTTTTTGAGGGTAACAAATGCAGCCCCTTTTTCCTTTAATCTTTCCGACTTGGGTGTATATTCCATCTCCTTTTTGTTTTCTAAATAGTAAGTTATAGAATTTCTCGCGAGTCTCAGAAGCTCCCTCTTCTCTTCATCTGTGAGAGAATACTTTGTCTTCTCGTCTTTTTTTCCATGGTCTACCTTAATACCCCCAGCCTCATCATCCCTTAACTCTTTGGCTTTAGATTTTGTTGCTTTGAAATATGCAACAGAACCATAGCCAACAACAGCGCTCTTATCACCTGCCGTATCTCCGGAGTTTTCATGAAAGACGACATAAGGCCCATCAGCATAATGGAGCTTAGCTATGTTCATCAACACTATTATGGGGGCAATACCACAGAATTGAGTCTTCTCCTGCATCTCCTCTTCAAACAGGAGGTCAGGATCATTTTTCTTTAAAATAGAAAACGAATACTCATCTATTGCGTTATTCTCTTCATAAGGTTTATAATGTGCCATGTCGGAACTGGCAATGTAGAGGACATTCTTGTTCTTAAGAGAATTAAATATGGAGGTTGCAATATCTCTTAGAGCCTTTTTATCATAGACCGGAACGATTATTGGTAGTATCTTTGGGTCCTTTAAATAATACTGAATAAAAGGCAATTGAACCTCAAGGGAATGCTCAACCCTAAAATAATTAGCCTCCGATATAAAATTTTTGCTATCTTTTAATAAATTACCAGCTACCTCTCTATCAATCAGAAGTTCTCCAAGAGGCGTTTTATATGCGTCATAATCAAGAATAACGGCCTTATTTCCTCTCATCCTATGGGAAGGTGCCATTACAACAATCAGGTCATATTTTTTACCTTCGACAAGCTTAAACCCATATGCAGCTGTCCTTCCAGAATATATATACCCGGCATGTGGAGAGATAAGACCTAGTACCTCCCCTTTATTTTCAATTGTCCTTTTCACCTGTTTATCAAACTTATCAAGCATACTCCTAATTTCTTGGGCAGTCCCTGGATAAAAGGAACCGGAAACAACAGGATTAAATACTTCTTTCATCTTGCCTCCTTTTGTTTTTTTTGATTCAGGTTTTGAAGAACAGCAAAAGACAAAAATTGAAATCACAGTGAGTAACTTATATAGGATATTCATGCACCCATTCCTCGTACATAGGACCATATTATAAATAATAGTCAACTTATTAAATAATATCAAGCGATAAAAACTCCACATCCTTACTAAGTGATCATCCCCCAGTATTTCTACGCAATACTATAATATTATGGAATTAAAATATACCCAAAACAATTGAAAAACCTTCACTATAAAATCACCCCACTTCTCCAAATTAAGCCATATTAAATGACTCACAAAATGAATTACCAAACTCGAATAACGAAATCTTAAACCAGATTTCATTTATTCGTAATATACATTCAACTCCCCTCCAGATACACTGCACTAACTGATACGCGCCTTCTCTTCAGAATCCACTCCCATTGAGGTACACAAACCCGTCCCGCCATCTTTATCTATTGTATATACTTGCTATTCGCCACTCTTGTTCGTTGTACTTTTTATTATGCCACTATCATGCACCCTATCATTAACTAATATTAACCTTGATCTTGAAAATCTATTGCTATAAAGATAAACCCACCAACAGTTCCTTCATTATCCACTGTATATGCCTCCAGCATATCACTATATCTGCCACATACTTTAACAACCTTTAATAAAGTTTACCATTTCTTCCAAGTCACATCAAAACCTATATTTCAACTTAGATTGATAAAGGACGTGTGATCTTAACCTAAAAATGCTATTAACCTTTCTTACGAAATAAATACACCTTCTTGAAATTTTATTTTCCACAGGTATCACTCATATGTATGGATTTTAATATGCCTTGTTTCTAAATTTTGTTTTTTAAGCCTCTCTTATATACCCCTTGGTGAGGAGAAATAATATTGTCTTAGCTACATCAACATCTGAAAGCGGGGATTTATCCATTACTGTTTTTATCTGCCCATAATTTATTATTAGTTGGAGGACATCAAGCTGATCAGGTTTTAATTCTTTCAAGGGTGGAGATATAGGTGTATTAAGTGTCAATGATCTATTGAGCGGGGGTATCTGCCCTGAAAGTTTTTTCAGTTCATCTCTCTGCCTTAAAGCCTCCATAAGAATGACATCAAGATCTTCATCTATCTCAACTACAAACTTACGATTGTCTGGAGGATCAAATCTATAACTACCTTTATCCCACGTGATTATTCGGTATATAGCTTTTACAGGGTTTAGCGAATGATTTTCATTGATGCAGGCGTAATGTATCTGTCCTGATCTGAAAAATATCTTTCCTTCGTCTTGACCTTTAATTACAAGAACTCCGCTCTTTTTGGAAACTGATATCATCTGAAGTAAGTCAGCCATCGGTATATCTGCAAGAGTCCCCTGATTAATAGAAGGTCCACCAAGCATAGTCTTTCGCTGTGCTTGTTGAGGTTGTCTCTCCTCTTCTTTTGTTACAGTCTTATTTATCTTAACCTGCCCTACAGCCTTTTTTGCCTCCCCCTTTTCGAGTCTAAATAGTGATGTCCCAACGAGTATTCTATCTCCCTCTTTTAGTCTAACCCTCTTTATTCTCTCCCCATTTACAAATGTTCCATTAGTAGAACCGAGGTCCTGTATATATACTTGACCATTGTTGAGGATTATCTTTGCATGCATACGAGACACCATATCTTCCACAATGACAATATCAATATCACTTTTGCGTCCTATAATGTATTCTCGGTTATCCTCAAGGGGCATCTCTCCTCCTTGATACTTACCAGAAATAAATTTCAACACATAACCACTTGAAGACATCTTAAAACCCTCCACTAAAGATTATTTATGCTTATTTATCAATCTTATATACATTTGTGCATTTCTGTTTTCCGGATCTCTTTTGAGAACCTCATCCAAATGATACCTTGCCTCGTCAATCTTCCCCATTAAAAAAAGAAGGACTCCAAGATTAAGCCTTGCTGTGTTAAAGTTAGGATTAGAAGTAATAATCTCTTTTAACACTTTTATAGCTTCCTCTTTTTCTCCCTTGTCACGTAGGACCAGAGAGAGCTTAAATTTTATATCCAGATATTCGGGTGCAAATTCCAATGCCCGTCTATATTCACGTTCTGCAAAGAGCAGGTGACCTGCCCCTCTGAACACATCCCCTATTTCTGCATACATATTAGCAACCTTACTCTTCAAGTATGGCTCCATGTCAGTGGTCTTTTTTGCCTCTACTATCTCTCTCATCTTTCTATGAACCTGATTTGCCTTTTCATATTCCCCATGTTCATTATAAAGTAGGGCTAAGTTTGTGGCAGCCTCTACATATCCCGGATTCATTGAAACCGCCTCCTCAAGAAATCTCCTAGCATTTTCATAATCATTGCGGTGCCATGCAATTATACCTAGCATATAATATACATCAGCAAAAGGCCTTCCAATCCTCAGCGTCTCCATTAAATATCCCTCAGCCTCTTCAAATCTCTCTGCTTTGAAAAGCTCAGTACCCTTCTCTAAATATTCCCTAAAATTTGAATCTATAGGCATGACTAACCTCTTCTTTTAGACTTTTGCAAATTCTGGAGCCTCTCTAAATACTTACTCTTTGGGAATTTTCTACTCATCTCAGAAAACATCTCATCAAACTCCTCCATTTTATTCTGGAAAAAGAGTGAACTACATAATAAGTATAGTGCCTCGTCCATTCCATCAACAATCCCATATTGTCGAACTATGTTTTTAATACGATTCTCGACTGCTTCATATTTTTTTCTATTGAAGTAAAATTTAGCAACGTAGACATCATGATTTATCAATCTCTTATCCACTTTTTCTAAGTATTTCCTTGCCTCACCTTCAAATTTTGAACCCTTATACCTTAGGAGAAACTCCAAAAAAGCCTTCCGGGCCTTAATATTTGAGGACTGATCCTTTTCATAAGATGGAGGTAAGATGAGCCAATCACTAGGTGCATCATTATAATACGAAAGTGCTACCCTATAGGCCGCATAGTCAACCATAGGATGTGAAGGATGAAGCTTTATAAACTCTGTGTATGCCTCTGCTGCCTCAATATATTTCTCGTCCTCAAAATAAGAATCAGCAATCTTTAGTTCCGCTTCTGTTGCATATATTGAAAAAGGATACTTAATCTTTATTTGATTAAATTTGTCAATTGCCTCCTGATAATATCCCCCCTTAAGCGATTTAATGGCATCTTCAAATTCTTCCTTCGCACTCTCACTCTCTAATTTTTTAATATCGCTACCGGTCGTAGCACACCCACATGTTAAAAAAGTAAAAGCCAGAATTACTAGGAATCTTCTCATAGCAATAATCTAGTTAATATTTATAATTTTTGAATCTTTATGTCAATAAATAAATTTACACCATGCTAGCCGTGCTACCGCAAAATGAGGCAGTATGACAAAATTGTGTATGCTCTGGAAGATGAGGTGAAAATGGAGAAAATAAACTCTAAAAAATTTGATCACATATTAAACTCCCACATCATACCATCCCAACACTAAAAACATAATCATGAAAGCAAGCATGGAAAAATTACTGCACAACCTTTAAGAAAATCCTTGAAAGCCAAAAGATATCAGAATGTGTAAAAGAGCAGACCTTTTTGGAAGAGAGGACTAATGTTTTGTCATCGTTTATCTTAAAACCTACTCCTATAATTTTTTGCAAACAAAGCTTAAAAACGGTCAATATAACAGGGAAAATTTTAATTGTACTGCCTTATATAAGGTATCCAGAGTGGTGAGGCAGATGATATACACTACGGTTGGTGAGTAGAGGAGGAGGGAGGTTATAGAGGTATTTCATGGTGAGGGTGTGGTTGAGAAGGTTGTTTATTTAGTAAGTGGGGTAGAT
This sequence comes from Deltaproteobacteria bacterium, assembly GCA_026416535.1. Taxonomy (GTDB): domain Bacteria; phylum Myxococcota; class SpSt-1050; order SpSt-1050; family SpSt-1050; genus SpSt-1050. The sequence goes on along the minus strand of JAOAFA010000081.1, from coordinate 3,797 downwards.
GAGTATGAGGTGTGCAAAGGGATGCTAGAAAGGTTACGATGGAAGAGAAACTTCATACACAAAAACTTAACACAAAATAGAAGTATAGATGACGTTTTTCTCACATATTCTTTTACGAAGAAAAGAGACTCAACCAAAGATCTCTTTGAAGATCTCCTTGTAATGTCTTACGGGAGTGATCTTTATATCTTGTAGAACTTCTTGAGGGACATCCTTAGTATCTTTGAGATTTGAACGCGGGATGTATACTACTTTAATACCATTAGAACGAGCGGCCACAAGTTTTTCTCTTATTCCACCAACAGGTAACACATCCCCAGTTAAGGTTATCTCACCGGTCATTGCTATCTTATCTGGGAGTCTTTTCCCTTTACCATCAAAGAGGAGAGATATCAGTGCTGATGTTATTGTAACTCCGGCCGATGGGCCATCTTTGGGGACCGCTCCTGCGGGAAAGTGAATATGAATATCGAATTTTTCAAATACCTCTGATGGGATCTTAAATAGCTGATGATTCGCCCTTATATAACTCAGAGCGATCTGTGCAGACTCTGAGATTACATCGCCGAGTTTACCGGTCAACTTCAACGTTCCCTTACCCTTTAATCTAGTAGTTTCTATTACCATGACATCCCCACCGAATGGTGTCCAGGCTAGCCCCACTGCCACCCCCGCCTTTCTAGTCCGAATTATGTTTTCATCTCTGAATTTTTCAGTACCCAAGAACTCAGTTATATTCTTGTCATAAATTGTGGTCGGATATCTCTTTTTCTCAACTATCAATGTGCCAATCTTCCTAAATACAGAGGAGATTTCTCTCTCAAGGTTTCTCACACCGGACTCTCTAGTATAATCCTTAATGATCTTTCTAATCGCATTGTCTGTGACTACAATCTTATAGTCGGCAAGCCCGTTTTCCTTTTTCTGTTTTGGTATTAGGTAACGTTTTGCAATATTTAACTTCTCTTCTAATATATAACTTCTAAAGTCGATTATTTCCATTCTATCGAGGAGGGGAGCCGGGATATCCTGTTTGTAATTAGCTGTTGCAATGAAAAACACCTTGGAGAGGTCAAAAGGTATGTCTAAGTAATGGTCTAAAAAACTGCTATTTTGCTCTGGGTCTAATACCTCGAGAAGGGCGGAGGAGGGGTCTCCCCTAAAATCATGCCCAAGCTTATCTATCTCATCGAGCATAATTACAGGATTATTCACCTTTACTTGTCTCAGTGCCTGTATGATCTTTCCGGGCATTGCCCCGATGTATGTTCTTCTATGACCCTTTATCTCTGCTTCATCTCTCATACCACCGAGGGAAAATCTGTAGAATTCTCGACCCATTGCCTTTGCAATAGACCGACCAATAGATGTCTTCCCCACACCAGGTGGACCTGCAAAGCATAGTATACTTCCCTTCCTCTTGGGATTTAACTTCTTTATTGCCAAAAACTCCAAAACCCTTTCTTTTACGTCTTCCAATCCATAATGATCCTCGTCTAGAACCTTTCTTGCAAACTTAATATCCTCGTTATCCTCTGTGTGCTCATCCCAAGGCAAATCCAACACAATATCGAGGTAGGTCTTAATAACATTAAACTCTGCCGCATCCGGCGGCAATAAGGAAAGTCTCTTAAGCTCTTCTTCTACTCTCTCTCGTGCAATAGATGGTAATCCTTTTTTTGATATCTTTTCTCGATAATTTTCAATGTTAAGGGATTTCTCATCCTTCTCCTCTCCTAATTCGCGCCTTATAAGTTTGAGCTGTTCTCGTAAGAAGAAATCTCTTTGATGTTTCTCTATCTTTTGCCTGATCTCTTCTTGTATTTTCTGCGAGAGCTTAAGTATCTCAAGTTCCTTTGTTATGTGTTCAAGAACAATTTTTAATCGTTCCTTTACATCCGTAGTCTCAAGTATTGCCTGTTTGTGTTCCACTGGGATATTTAAATTTGCAGCGACAAAATCAGCAAGTCTCGAGGGACCCTCTATATTAAGAGCTATCATCCCCAATTCATCAGGGATAGAGGGGTGAAGCTTTATAAATTCCTGTATCTTAGATTGTAGTGCCTTCCACAGTGCCTCAAGTTCATCAGTTGTCTCGAAAGTATCAATTAAAGGAATTATTTTTACAATAGGTACAGGCTCTATTTTGATGAACCTTTCCACTTTTATTCTACTTACACATTGAACAACAACAGATATGTTATTGTCCGGCAGGTTTATTATCTTAAGTATTCTTGCAGCTGTCCCTACGTTATAAATATTTCCAGGCTCATACTTATCCTTGGTCTCGTCTTTTCTTAAAAGGAGAGCCACAAACTTATTTTGGCTATTAGCACTTTCAAGCGCCGCCCTTGCTTTCTCGTCCGTAGGTATAATAGGTAAAACCATCGCGGGGAAGAGTATATTGTTTTCGAGAACTACCACAAAGAGGACATCTGGTATCTCACCCTGAGACACCACAATCTTTTGTCCCCTTTTTTCTAAAGGCTCAGATACAGTTATGACATCAGGGTCTTTTACCTCCGCGTCGTTATTACTCATCCTCTTCCTCCATCTCTTCCTCTATCTTCTCGTTTGCCCAGTTGTCAGCGTCGTGTTCATCAGCAGGACCATATGGAGGTGGGAGATCGTCACTCTCTAATGTGAAGGCCACCCTGAATTTTCTTCTTATTTGTTTTACGTTCGCACACACATCATCAAGGGCTCCCATCATATCTTCCACGGCATGAACATCAGCCCTTATATCACAGTTTGGACATTTAAGTTTTTCAGGTTTATCTAATAGGTCGGTAAACTCCAATTCAAAGTCTGCTCCACAATTTATACATTCAAACTCAAGCGTCATATATCCTAACCTCCCTAAAATAAGTAATGGCTTTTATTGCTAAATTAAATCATCTTTGTCAAGTGAAAATATTTACTCCTTTCGCAATATTAAGAAGCATATAACGACAGTTTGAAAGAACGATGCATCGAAAGTAATTATCAAACATGTTTGAGGATCAAGAGGAATCCCTTGAAGACCTTTAAAAAATTCCCTCAAAAAGCCCCCTTCTGTCCTAAGGGCGTAATACAATCTCTTGAATTGATAAATTCCAAAAATCATACCTCCAGTCATTAAAGCAAACACTTTGCTCTCATCTATGTAGATTAAATCCCTTCTTTTAAGATAATAAAGCAGATCCTCCCCTTCTCACTTTACCCGATTTTGGTGGGTGTTGGTAATATTTAAATTTTATTTTGGAAAATATAATACGATTAAAAAATGTTAGAAAACACAGACTTGAAAGGATAGAAGAAGAAGTAAATAATGCTTTGAAACATGCCACCAACGTCAGTGGCAATTGGGAGACATTTACAATTGATAGTGATGGAGATGTTGGAGGAGATACCTCCATAGCCATAGATTCAAACAACAAGGTACATATTAGATGTATACTACAAACAAATGAAGTTTGATAAACAAAAAATGTATAAACTAACGTTTGGTTGTAAACTATAGATAATGAGGATATGAGCAAGAGTGCCAGGTAAATTCTAATTACCTTTGGCATTCTTTTTAGTCTACTTGTAAAATCTCCTATTTTTTCTGCTTTGCATAGTCTTTCTTTGATGAGAAGTCCTCTTACAGTCTCATAACTAAGACTTATGTTATGTATGTTATGTTCTTCCTCTAATTTATCCTTAAAGTGGAGGATATTGAGGTCATAGTAGAGACTTCTTCTAAGATTGAGTATCTTTTCTCTGAGTTCGGGCGTAAGTTTGAGATTAGGGGGGTCAAAATATCTGTTTTTCAT
>JAOAFA010000098.1 GCA_026416535.1 Deltaproteobacteria bacterium | reverse complement strand
AATATAATTCCGGGAGAGAGCATAAAACCTGCACCCTTTGCCTCTTTTGCCACAAGCAGGAATCCATATTGGTCATTTCCTTATCTATTCAGGATACCTAAAAAAGCTGTAAATAATTCCTCTTATTTGATAATACCATCTTCATATATGTAGCTATAATGGGATTCTGGATGAAAGAGAAGATTATATATGGTTTGATACTTCTAATTTCTGGGCTGATTGTGGGGATTTGATAGATATGAGGATAGGATAAAGAGACTTTTAGAGTTGAAAGAGAAGATCGGGTAATTGGCTTGTCGTCAAGTAGAGGGTTATGTTGATTGGTGTTATGAAATAAATACGATGGCTGATAAGAAATACAGGCAAGTAATAGGCTTTGCACTTTGCAGTGGTAAATTTTTACTAAATTTAAATTGACTTTATTTTTACTTTCTCTATACTGGTTATGATGGAGACTTTTTTAATGGACAAGCAATTTTTGTCTCTCATCTTTATCGTTTTGGGATTTGTATCTTGCTCTGATTCTTCTTCAGTTGGGAATACATCTCTGCCTGATGTGATATTAGATAAGGGTGTTACTGATATTGTTCCTGACATTGGGGAGATATCTGAGAATGCTATTACTATGCTGACAGAGTGGGACCCCGGACTTCCATCGACAGACTTAATCGAAGAGGTAAGGGGTTACAAGATAGCGAGAGTGATTATTCATGCCCATTCTGTTTATTCTCATGACGGGTGTGACGGCAATTCTGTTGAAAATGGAAATCCTGAAGAGGACTGTGTGTTGCAACTGAGGGATGCCATCTGCAAACTCAATCTTAATGGTATTTTTATGACAGACCATGCAGGTTCCCTTGCAGATGAAGAAGATTTTAGAAAACTTTATTATCCACGAGAGGGTGATACACCTGTAATTGAGAATGAAATTCAGACAGGTAATCAGATTAACTGCCCAAACGGGGCCAAACCTGTGATAATGGTGGGTTCTGAAAATGATATTATGCCAATAGGTATTACTGCCCATCCGTCTTCTGATATCAATGAGAGGAAGAAGATTTATGGCAGTGTAGATGAATCTGCGATAGAAGCATTTAGAAAAGTAAACGGTGTTGTTTGTACTGCGCATTCTGAAGGGAAAGAAGATAATTATCTCATTGGCTCATCACTCGAGTGTATGGAGATTTATAATTTTCACGTAAGTGTTCTATCGTCAAGTGGTCTTGTCGTCCTTGTCGACTATATGAATCAGCCCGAGAGGATGCCACACCCCGACCTAGCGTTTCTGGCATTTTATGAGCCATTGAAGCTTCAGTTGAATAAATGGTATACCACAGTTGAAAAGAGGAATATTTCACCAATAATAGGTACCGATATTCACAGGAATGCTGTTAAAAAAGTTCTCTCAGATGGGGAGAGGCTTGATTCATACAGGCGATTTATGAGATGGTTTACCAATTTTTTGCTTGTGAAGGATTATAAGCCCTCCGAATTTAAAAAGGCTATAAAAGATGGAAGGATTTATGTAGTAGCGGAGGGGCTTGGTACTCCGAGCGGTTTCGATTTCTATGCAGAGACAAAAAATGGTATTGTTGATACAGGAAAAACAATCAAGAAGGCTGATTTTAAGAAATTTGTAATAAAGATTCCTGAGGTCACAGGGATTGAGAATGAAGATATTTATGTAAAGGCAAGATTGTTTAAGATAAAGGATAAATCCGAAATAGAGATTCTGAAGCCCATTGCGAGGTCAGAAAAGAAGATTATTGAAATTTCTGAGGGAATTGATGTGGGTGTATATGCTGTTCAGGTATTGCTGACACCTATGCATTTGAAAAGATTGTGCAAAAGATGGGCATCGGAATATATTAAAGAATTTGTATGGATTTATTCAAATACTATAAGAGTTGAGTAAATGATTAACTTACCTTATTTAGAAGATAATCTAATTTTTTGGGATAGTTAGGGTCTTATACGGCTTCTGCTAAAATTATTCCCTTCCCCATTTATCATCATCTAGTGTTGAGTCTTTGATCTTTTCTTTGTCCTTTTGTTTGATTCTAACTTTACTTTCATCCTTCCCCCAACTATCATCTCCTAAATCTTCCTGAATATTTTGTGATGATTGTTGTTCATCTGTTTTTATCAGATTTTGGTGTACCTCTGATTTTATCTCATTTTTCTGTCCGGGAGGCTGTGACTTTTGATTTGTAGATGGTTTTTGCTGTTGGGATGGAGATAAGTTTTTGGAAGTGTTATCATCCTCGCTCTTTGCTTCTTTAATCTCCTTTGCTTCTGTTGGGTTGCTAATTGTGGGTGTTTCCGAATCGTAATAATCTTCTGGGCTATCGATTCTCTGAATATTTTTAGTCCCGGCACAATATATAAGAAAAAAGCAGGGAATCACAAAAGACAAGAAGGAATTCTTGCTCATATCTTTATTAACCTCCTATCTCTCAAAAAATATATATAACAAACCAGTCTGTCTTTCCATCATACAATTGGACGCTTTTGTAGTGGTAGAGGATACCATGAATCTAGATGAATTCAAATTAAATTGTTGCTTTTGTAATTGGTTTGAATTATTATATTTTAATAAAAGTTTGTTTCTGGAGGTTATATGCCTGTTACACCAGAACAACTAAAGCGATTTGGAATATTCTCTCAAATCCCCAGGGATATATTGTTGCCCATCACAAATGTTGTTAGAACAGTAAGTTTCCCGGCACAGAGCGTAATATTTAATGAAGGTTCAACTGGTGATAGAATGTACTTGTTAGAGAAGGGACAGGTTAGAATCTCCAAATTTATCTCAGGTGTGGGAGAGGAGGCTCTAAGTATTTTAAATGAAGGTTCGTATTTTGGTGAGATGAGTCTTATCGATGCATTTCCACGTTCAGCAACTGCAATTGCGCATACAGATTGTGAATTGTTTGAAATTTATAGAGATGATTTTGTCGATATGCTCCAAAGTGATAGAGATTTAGCTTATTTTGTTATGTGGTCGCTATTGAAAACACTTAGTCATAGACTGAGAGAAACCAATGAGAAGATTAAGGCCTTTTTTGCCATGACTGGAGGTTTCTGATAATTTGTGCCAAAAGATAACTTTTCTTTTCTTTATTTTTTTCTCTTTTTCATTATCTTGTGGCACAAAAAAAATCAATCTAAAATTATCAGAAGATGAATTACGCAATATAAGGGCAATTGTATTTCTTCCATTAAAGTCTAACTTTGAGCTAAAGAATTCACAAATATATAGGATTCATAACGAGGTGGCAGATAATATTGCTAGGATAAGTAATTATTTTATTCTTCTCCCGTTTGAATATAGGCTTGAGAGAGATTGCCTCGCTCATGAAATATTTATGTGCTCGGATTTATATAAAATTCTTTCTCTAGTTAATATACGACCTGAGCAAGCGATTTTTATTGAAAATGTAATAATTGAAGAATCCGCTTTATCTTTGAGTGAGCTTTCGGGTACACATATAATGGGTGGTCAAACTTCAAGGGATTCACAAATTGTTTATAAATTACTTACAAAACTTTATTATTATTCAAAAAAAGAGCCATTATATGAAGACAGATTTTCTTTCAGGGCGAGTGTTATCTCTGTGGATCCATTAGGACCTTTATATAATCATCAAAATACAGTTCTTTTGCAGGTTGTTAATGAGTTAACTAGTAGTTCATTAGTGAATTACGTAAATACCACTGTAGAACTGAAGTATATTACCAATTTATTCCAGATGGTTTATAACTATCAGGATGGTGGTAATAACCTCTGTAAGATAGAGAAGATAGATGTTGAAAATGAAATAAAAGGTGAGCTTTTATTTGATTCTATTTATGACGGTGGATGGAAAGAGCACTTTAATGTTATGAGGCAGTATTCATGTGGTATTTTATATGTTGATGGGAGCTTCAATTTTATATATGGACTTGAGCTTAAAAATGGAGACTTGATTCTTTCGTTATGTGGAATAAATGTATATGGATTATACTCGCTAAAAAAGATATACGAATACGATCTTTGCAAAAATGAGAGAAGTATTACCATTGTTAGAAATTCTAATCTACAAAGAATTGTTTTTTAACGGAGGGTACTAAATGAGAAAAAAGGAGATTGATAAGAGAAGACACCTAAGGGGTCCTCTTAAAGTTGAAATTAAGGCTGGTATGTCGAACGCTGCTGGAATAATATATTTCTTTACAAAGAATTTGAGCAAAGGAGGTGCCTTTCTTATATCTGATTTTCTATTCGAACAGGGTCAAGAATTGACTATGAGTTTTCAATTGCCGGGCGATAATAGAGTCATCCTTGCTGTTGGTAGGGTGAAATGGGTTAATGATAAGGATAAGATAGATGATGTATATCATGAACCTGGCATGGGTATTGAATTTATTAAGATTTCACCCGCTGATGAAAGACGCATTGATGAATTTCTAAGAACATATACCTGTAGAACTTAATTTGTGGTTGAGACTAAAGAGCATAAAACTGATTGAAAAGTCTTTATAAATGATATATTTACTTAACATGTGTTTGGGAGGTTAGTGTGAAAAGATACTTTTATTTGTTATTAATCTTCTCACAAATACCAAACGTTTTTGCGGTAAGAAGTACTCAAGGCTTTCCTGCTAAAATAATTGGTGTCCCTTCTTTTCAATTCCCTGTTATAGGCAACATCGACTCGGATGAGGAGAAAGAGATATTATTTTTTGCGAGTGGTAGATTGGAGTGTTGGAAATCAGATGGTAGTATTTGTTCATGGGCGCCTTTTGAGCTAAAGGAGAAAGTTGAGATTATCTATTCTCCTACATTAGCAGATGTGGATCTAGATGGTAAAATGGAGATATTGTTTGGGTCTGTGGATGGTAATTTCTTTATAATGAATGGGGAGGGCAAAATCTTACAGGGATTTCCAAAGAAGTTTGGGGATGGATATATATCTACCCCCTCATCTTTTGATTTAGATAGAGATGGTAAGCCTGATATATGTTTTGGAACTTCTGATAAAAGATTTTATTGTATAAAATCTGATGGTTCAGTCTTAAAGGGATTTCCTGTTAAGACCGATTCCCCTATTACAACGAGTGGTAGTTTTGCTTATTTTGGTGAAAATAATGAACTTAGTATCGCATTCGGCTGTGAAAATGGCTCAGTATATGTTGTAAATTCATCAGGCAGATTATTAAAAAATTTCCCCTTTAAGACTCACTATGTGATTTCCGGGATGCCTGTTTTTGCTGATATAAATGATGATGGCAAAAACGAACTTATTGTGGCATCGCAGGATTACTCAATCTACGCAATAGATGTTAAGGGAAAATTGCTTGAGGGCTTTCCTGTTGAGACAGGCTACAGAATACATGGGTCACCAGCTATTGCTGATGTAGATCTTGATGGTTTTCTTGATATTATAGTAGGTTCGACTGATGGTAAGCTTTATGTAATGGATTATAGAGGAAAGATGAAAAACGGTTTTCCTTATGATACTGGAAGCAAGATATTTTCTTCTCCTGTTGTAGGTGATATAAATTGTGATGGGTCGTTAGAGATAGTGTTTGCCGCTATTGATGGAAGGATATATGCGTTAGATAACAAGGGTAAGACTCTTGAGGATTTTCCGTATGTAATAGGGGGTGAGCTAAAGTCTTCTCCAATTATTGATGATATAGATAATGATCAAAGGATTGAGATGTTATTTTTATCTCCCAAGTCAGAATTACATTCACTAGTAGCGGTAAACAAGTGTGATAAGAAGTCTAAATTGGTGTGGCAAATGGCTGGGAGAGATCCCCATAGGACGGGTAGGTATTTCCCTAATTCGGCTAGGATCTATAATGTTGGTTTTGAGTCAGAAAGAGTATATTCAAATGAACCACTTAAACTTAAATATAGCTATTTTCATTTAGATGGAAGACCTGAGCAAAATACTAAAATATATTGGTATAAAAATGGGAATAGGGTTGAGGAGTTAGATGGTAAGAGAATAATTGAGCCAAAATATTTTAAAAAGCATGATAGGTTGTATGCAGAGATCCAGGATGAAGAGAATTTTAAAGAGTATGGTAGGGGTATTGGTGCAAAGATAGTTAAATCTCCGGAAATACAAATAAGGAATGTCGTCCCTGATGCCCCTCAAATTGAGATATATCCGAGCGAGGTATTCACTGGAAACAAAGTAGATATAAGAATAATTAAAGATTCTAAGGATTATGATAATGATAAAGTTGTTTATAAATACTCTTACTTCAAGAACAATCGTAGATTAGAGTATTCTGAGGACCAGAACTATATTAGTGGTTCAGATGTCTTTAAGAACGATAGAATTTCTGTCATAGTGACTCCTTATGATGGGGAGGAAATTGGTAAATCAGCAAGTATCGAATTTGTTGTAAAGAATACTGCACCAAGTCCTTGTGAATTTGATATTGTTCCCCAAAGTCCTACCATTATGACAGAGATTGAAGTTAAGATTACAAGACACTCCACGGACATCGATAAAGATACTCTTACATATATATACAACCTTTGGTTAGATGGAGTTTTCATCCCTTACGATTTTAAAAATAATAAATTTGCGAAAGGGTTTTTCAAAAAGAATCAAGAGGTAAGGGTAGGAGTTAAGGCATTTGATGGAGAGTTATATTCGCCAGAGGTATATAAGTCTGTAAAAATTTATAATTCTCCACCGTTATCCCCTAAAGTTGTCTTATTGCCTAAAAGTCCGACTGTAGAGACTGAGCTTAGGGCATTGATTGAAATACCGTCCATTGATTATGATGGGGATCCCATAAATTATCGTTATACCTGGTACAAAAACGGAAGTGTTGTTAATAATGTAGATGGCTCAGTTTTACATCAAAAATACTTTAAGAAGGGGGATATTATAAAGGTTGAGGTTGTCCCAAACGATAATACTTCAGATGGAGGTATGGCAACAGCTGAAACAAAAATTCTGAATTCGATACCTACAATCCCTATAGCTCACATGGAGAAGAGTATCTTGACGACAAATGAAGAGGCCAAGATTATTATAGACAAGGGGTCTACCGATTTAGACGGAGATAATATTGTCTATAAAACTGAATGGTATCAGAATGGCAAAAGAATACAGAATCTTGATGACAAGCTTGATTCAAAGGGATTTATTTTCAAGAAACATGAGAAATGGAATGTCAGCATTTATGCCTTTGACGGTGTTGATAAATCACAGTCCAACAACCTCGCTTTCGAAGTCAAAAATTCTGCGCCTTCAAAACCTGAAGTTACCTTTGAGATTGCCCCTGTTGACAAGGGTAAATCGCTTAAATTAAAAATCGTGAAGCCGTCAGTAGATATCGATGGTGATAAAGTTGAATATAGAATTAGATGGTTTGTCAATGGCCGCGAGATCGAAAAGAGTAGAGACAAAGTGGAGTTGTTACCTGAATTTTTTGCAAAAAATCAAAATGTAATTGTAAGAATTGTTCCGTTTGACGGAGAGATAGAGGGAGATTTTGTAGAGCTTTCTACATATATTAAGAACTCACCACCTGTATCTCCAACTGTAGAGATTGAGCCAAAACATCCTACTGTGCTTAGTGATTTATTATGTAAGATGACAAGACCTATTAGTGATTTAGATGGAGATCAGTTAAAGATCAAGTATGTATGGTATAAAAATTCTGTTATGTTTTTGACTACTGAAGAAAGCAATTTAAGGAAGGGGTATTTTAGAAAGGGCGATAAGGTCTATTGTGAGGTTGTTGGGACCGATGGTGAATTTTTTGTTAGTTCTAAGAGTTCGGAGATTAGTATAGTAAATTCGAAACCTGAAAGACCGCAGATAAAAATAATCCCTGATGAACCACAAACAAACGATGAGCTTTTATGCACTATATCTACGAATAGTATAGATGTTGATAATGACAAAATTACGTATACATTTAGTTGGAAAAAGAATGACAAGCCATTTAAGGAAAATGTAACAAAGATCTCGAGTAATGAAGTTACGAGAGGAACTAAGTATGCCTGTCTGGTTTATGCATATGATGGGGAGTTGAAGAGTGATTATGCTGAAGCTGTCGTTAGTGTAAAGAATAAAAGGCCTTTGGCTCCTGTAGTAAGGCTTGAACCTGCATACCCATTCGAAGGAGATGAGCTAAAATGTAATATTATAAAACCGGCGGAAGATATTGAAAAGGACGAAGTAAAATATAAGTTTTTTTGGTATAAAAATGGTCAATTGCTCAATTTTGCGTCAACCTCTGTTGCCATCCCTGGTAGACTTGTAAAAAAAGGGGATATTTATAGTTGTGAAGTCGTTCCATATGACTATGATGGAGATGGTGAGAAGGGTTATTCAAACTCAGTCATAGTATTAGAAAAGAGGTAGAGTTTTTTTATACTTGACCTGGATAAATATTAGGACTTTAATAAAAAGATTGTATGGATGTGCAAAATTTTTCAAATGTGTTTATTTTTCTTTCTGAACTGCTAAGAAGACCTGTTAGGAATAAGGATGGTAGAAGGTTGGCGGTTCTTTATGACATAATAATTAAAGTACCGGATAATTACCCCGAGGTGGTTGGATATCTAATAAAGCGAAGGAGAGATAAAGTACTTTATGTACTTGATTCGTCTGCAGTGGAGATAAGAGATAATTTTGACATTGTGTGTAATAATTGTGAGCCTACGTCTCTAAGAAATTATGATATGACTCAAAAGATAAGAGCGACTATGGATTTGATAGGACACAAGATAATCGATACGAGAAACAAAAAGGTGGTTAGGATATATGATTTGCACTTGCTTAATGCTGGTAATATTCTTAGGGTGGCTCACATTGATATAAGCCTTGCTGCAAACCTTAGGATGTACTTTGGAAGTAAACTATTAAAAATCATCTCAATTAATGGCCTAATTTCGTCTCTAGTTAGAGAAGAACTTGTATCGTGGAGATATCTTAATGCAATTCCGGGAAAAAATCACAACTCGGTATTAAATTATGCATTTAAGAGCAGTGATATTATGGATATGCATCCCGCAGAGCTCGCAGATATAATAGAAGAATTGGACAGATATGAGCAGGAGGCGCTTTTTAAGGCATTGGATCATAATAAGGCAGCTGAGACACTTTCCGAACTTGAAGACTCGGATGTGCAGAAGAATTTGCTTGAATCAGTGGGTAGTGAGAAGGCGGCCGATCTTTTGGAAGAGATGCCCCCAGACGAGGCAGTAGATATTCTTCAAGAAATAGATGAAGAAAAAGCAGAGACCATTATAAACAAGATGGAGAATGACGATGCAGAGATTGTTAAAGAGCTTATCAAACATGAAGAAGACACAGCTGGTGGACTAATGACTACAGAGTTTGTCACTCTTCCAGAAGATCTTACTGCAGAGCAAGCGATTGATTATCTTAGAGTTAGTGCTAAAGAGGCTGAAACCATATATTATGTTTATGTGGTTGATAAAAATAACAGATTGAAGGGAACAGTATCCTTAAAGCGATTGATTATATCTGATAAGAATACCTTAGTGTCTCAAATTATGACAAGGAATCCCGTATATGTATGTGTTGATGATGAAATAGATAGAATTGCTCATGTGGTTTCAAAGTACAACCTCCTTGCTATACCTGTTGTTGATAAAGACAGAAGACTTAAAGGTGTCATAACTCTTGATGATCTTTTTGAGATAGTAATTAAAGACGGTTGGAAGAAAAAGCTTGGTGAATCAAAATGAGTATGATGAGATGTGTTAAGTCTTATTCTGTAAGGTATTACCTGGAAAAGTATATCATATTTGCTGGTGTGTATGCATTTCATGGTTTGGGATATATGTATATAAATTCTAAGGTCAAGACTGATAGACTATATGATGTCTCGCTCCCCATCGATAAAGCAATACCTCTTATTCCAGAGTGGTCGTGGATTTATGAGCTTATTTTTATATTCCCTATTTTTCTTGTATTGATTCTTGATACCATCGAAGAGGTAAAAAGGGTGGGGTTTTCAATAATTATGTGTGATTTTGTTGCATATCCTATTTTTCTAATGTTCCCCGTAATGTCGGTTAGGCCCGAGGTTCCAATGAATACCGCAAGTGAGATTTTACTTAATTTCATATATTACATTGATCTACCTACAAACTGTTTCCCTTCGTTACACGTGGCAGTCTCGATGGTTTCAGCACTCGCGATTTATAGTAAGAAAAGAATTCATGGATTATGGGCATTACCCCTTGGTGTACTTATCTCTTTATCTACCTTATTTACAAAACAACACTACTTCCTTGATGTGGTTTCAGGGTTATTACTAGCAATGTTTTGTTATTATGCCTTTTATGTAGAAGCCTATCAAGAGAGACTTTTTCGTTGGTTTAGCGAACAGTTTATCAGGGCATAAATCTGTGATATGACAGATTTTTCATAAGTAATACAGCATCTTTGATTTAGATAGATAATGTTGGTTTGCTTTGGTATGAGAAGAAAGATCTAGGTAGGTAGATGACCTATTAACTTTAATAAAACTTTTACGGAGGTTTTTTATGAAAAAGATTTTTTGGTTTCTTATCGTTTTTTCCCTATTCATAGTTAATTTGTCTGCAAAAGATATTACGTGGTACCTTCAGCTTTTAAGAGAGAATAATCCAGATATGGAGGTAAAAGGGGTTTTTAGCAAAAATTCATATATGTTAATTTCAAATCTTTCTGAGAGATTTTCAAGCAATTCACCTATAGAATCTACTAAATACTTCTTGAGAAGATATGGACCTCTTTTCTCCATAGAGGGTGATATAGATATTATTTTGGATAAAGTTTTATATGACAGAGAAGGTATAAAAACTATTAAGTTTTATTATACTTACAAGGGGTATCCAGTATATCCAGCTACAATTATAGTCACCATTGAAAATTCTAAAACTATCTCCAGAGTTTCATTCTTTAATCTATCAATCCAAAATATTAGCACAAGTGTGTCTTTTAATAGGGAGGACGCGTTCTATTTGGTTCTTAATAAATACGTTCATCCAGATCAACATATCGGTACAAAATTTACTGACAGTTCAGTCAGAGAAATTGTATTGCTTTTAGGTGGCAGTTCTTTTTTTACATACGAGGTGCGGATAGCTTCTCTGGTTTCCTTTATAAATACTAGTTATTTTATTGATGCAAAGACTGGCAGACTTCTTTACAAAAAGAGTAATATTGTATATTTGAATAAGGCAAGAGTATACTATCCAAATCCAGGAGTTGACGGTAAAAACCCGACTGTTGAAGTGGATATTGAAAATCTTGATCCAAATGTAAGTGATAAAACTTTGACAGGAACTCTTATAAGGAGTAATAACTGTCATGGGAAGGGTGAAGAGAGAGAATTTACTCTGCCTCAATATCAAGCAACAATGAAGTTCAGGATATGCAATATAGGTCCAAAAGCCAAATCAGATGAGAACGGTGATTTCTATTTTACTCCAGATGATCCGACAAAGTGTTTTAATCCTGAGGATTCCCAAGTATGTTTTGAATCTGTAATGGAAGACGATTTTGCCGAAGTAATGATGTATTACCATGCTGATAAAATGTATTCATATTTCAAGACTATGGGCTTTGACAAAATTAACACGAACTCTGGCCTTCCATCTCTGGTAACAGTAGTTAATTTTAAATTGCCTAATTTTATGGAGTTGAGATTTAATTGTGAGGAAGATCCAAACAATCCAGGGTGGAATATATGCACTACCGACAAGTTTATGCCGTTCGATAATGCCGCTTTTATACCCTATGATGGAAGTTTTGAGGATTTTGGGATTTATGATGACGCTATTGTATTTGGACAAGGAGAGAGAGTCGATTTTGCCTATGATGCTGAGGTGACATACCATGAATTTACACATGCAATGATAGGCTCAACTAGCAATCTAGCATATGCATTTATTGACCAATATGGTATGTATATTGACCCAGGAGCTATGAATGAGGCATTTGCTGATTACTTTTCTTCTACTGTATCTGGTGACCCCAGATTGGGAGAGTATGTAAGTAATGCCACTGAGGATGTAGGTGCTCTTAGGGATTTGAGCGTTAATGTGAGATGTCCAGATGATCTCTGGGGTGAAAGTCATAATGATGGTCTTCTCCTTTCAAATGCGCTTTGGAAGATTAGAACTGAATTTGTAAAAGATTTTGGTGGTGAAAAGATTCTTGATCAAAAGATTTATGATGTCCTTGTGTCCCTGAGTGAGATAGCTACATTTAGTGATTTCACTAAGGGCCTCGTAGAATCTCTTAAAAAAGATGTGCGAATTGGAGAATCCTTTGCCAAGAAAGCAGAGAATATATTTGCCGAAAACAATATTCTTTCGTGTGAAAGGCTGGTGAATATGGAGAATGGAAAACTTATTATGCTGGTTGAAGGACTAGATATGGTTGGTCTTTCTCCGTATGTTCCAGGGTATATTCAATTTTACTTTGATATGCCGAATAACGTTTCAAAGTTTATGTTAGATATGGATATATATAGTAATTCAATGTTTGGGAACAGTGTCGCTGAGATAAGAGTTCTTATGAAAAGGGATTATCCTATTGAATTTGAGGTTACGCCTGATGGTAGTATCTCATCAAATGCGGATTTTGAAATTGAGTCTATGGATAATAGTCATTTTGAGGTTAAGGTTCCCAAAATTGAAGGTGGGCATAGATACTATATCGCGTTTGTTAATTATGGAGGAGCTCAGGGTATATTACAATTTATAACACCATCTGTGGAGACAAAACCGTTAGAACAGGACGCAGGAGTAGATACTGTGGATGGTGCGATCACTGATACTATTGTTTTTGTTGATGTCATAGAGGATGTAGAGATTACTCAAGATGTAGTTGAAGATGCGAGTGGAGTAGATGCCGGAGTGAGTGTAGATACTCAGATTATCTCGGATACTGGAATAAAACATGATGTAATAGTAGTAATTGAAGGGACCAACACAGATGATAGTGGCCAAGAGTCTGGGTGTTCTTGCTCCGTGTTGGAATGATACATTTATTATAACTTTTCTCAAAAAAAATTGTTTGCAGTCCTGAGTCTCTTGTGATATTTGTGTACTAATTAGTGAGAGGGTTATTATGTGTAAAAGGATAATTTTCTTAATCTCAATCACTATAGCAAATTTTAATTTGTATGCAGATATGGTTGATGAGATGATAAATGAATTGAAGTATTCGTCTTCATTCAAGTCAAGATTACAAGCAGCCATATTTTTGGGAAAGATGCAGGACAAGAGAGCAGTGGATGTATTAATTGCGAACCTGAAAGATGAGGACTATGCTATAAAAGGTGCATGTGCTATAGCACTTGGTAATATCGGAGATCCAAAGGCAACAAGACCATTAATTGAATTGTTAAGGGATCCTGAGCCACTTGTTAGAAAAGAGGCTATAAAAGCGCTTATAAAGCTTGCCTCAAATAAACAGACTATGGAAGATCTCATAAGTACTTTCAAAAATAGTGAAGATTCTATGCTAAAAATGGGGATTATATCGGTATTTGGCGAATTGAAAGATGACAATGCATTAAAGTCCTTGGCTGATGGTCTCTCAGATAAGGGAAAGGTTGGTGAAATTACTTCCCAGATTATTATGGGTATGTCTGGCGAAAATAAATTTAAAGTCTTATCAGCTGCTTTGGAGTCAAAGGATGAAAATACGAGAATAAATGCTATGGAATTGGTGGGGACCATAAAGGATCCAAGACTTGTCTCATATGTTCTAAATATCTTAAAGGACTCTTCTTCTCAAGAAGAGATAAAGGCGGCAAAGAATACCTTAAGAAAATTGAAAGACAAGATTGATGTGGAAGAGTATCTCAGGATGGCAAGATTTGGAAGGTCGAAAGACGAACGTGACATTGCAATTCAGATGCTCGCTGTAGTAGCAGATGAGAGATGTATT
This sequence comes from Deltaproteobacteria bacterium, assembly GCA_026416535.1. Classification (GTDB taxonomy): domain Bacteria; phylum Myxococcota; class SpSt-1050; order SpSt-1050; family SpSt-1050; genus SpSt-1050. The sequence goes on along the minus strand of JAOAFA010000098.1, from coordinate 64,901 downwards.
GGCTTGCTTATGGATTTGTTAAAAGACGAAGATGTATTTATTCGCGGAAGGTCTGTTCAGGCGTTAGCATCGATTGGAGATAAGAGGGCAATACCACAACTTGAAAAGATGTTGAAAGATAAGAAGAATGAAAGGATCTTCCCAATAATTAAAAATTCACTAAAATTACTTTCATTGACTAAATAAGTTGAAAACAATCTGAGGTCTTAGATATAAAAGAGGTTTTTCGTGTTTCTTCAATATTGAGAAATGAGCTCTTTGGAAAAAATACTCGAGTTGATCTCTTCGTATGTATGGGGGTGGCCTCTTATTATATTACTGTTTGGCACACATCTTTTTTTGACAATAAGGACAGGATTTATACAGAGGTATATTTTTTATGCTATAAAGCTCTCATTTAAGAGGGAGGATACCGAACAAGGCGACATATCACATTTCGGGGCACTTACGACTGCACTGGCAGCAACCATAGGGACAGGAAATATTGTAGGAGTCTCTACTGCTATCTCTCTTGGTGGTCCGGGTGCTGTATTATGGATGTGGTTTACAGGTATATTTGGAATTGCAACAAAGTACTCAGAGGCATTACTATCTGTAAAATATAGAATAAGGGCCGAAGATGGTAGCTATGCCGGTGGACCAATGTACGTATTGGATAGAGGTCTTAACATGAGGTGGTTGGGGATGCTGTTTGCTGTGTTGACTGCTATCGCGGCATTCGGAATTGGAAATATGGTTCAGGCTAATTCGATTGCGGAAATGACACTTAATAACTTTGGCGTTTCTAAATATGTCACCGGGGTAATTCTCGGAATACTAACATTTTTGGTAATTATAGGTGGAGTCAAAAGTATCGCGAGGGTCTGCGAAGGCCTTATTCCATTTATGGCAGTTTTTTATGTACTAGGGTGCATAACAATTATTACTCTAAACTATGAAAAATTACCAGGCGCAATAAGTATTATTTTAAAAGGTGCCTTCTCTCCACTTGCAGCCGTAGGTGGATTTACCGGCTCTGTTTTAAAGGATACTATAAGATACGGTATTGCAAGAGGTCTGTTTTCAAATGAGTCTGGACTGGGCAGTGCACCTATCGTTGCAGCCGCTGCCAAAACAGAAGAACCAGTTAAACAGGCACTTGTATCTTCTACCGGAACATTTTGGGATACTGTGATAATTTGTCTAATCACGGGGGTTACCGTAGTTAGTAGCGGGGATTGGATGTTAGGGAAAAGTGGAACTGAACTAACTATTTCATCATTTTCTCATATAAAGATTATTGGACCATTAGTCTTAAATGTGGGGCTCTTGACATTTGTCTTTTCCACCATTATTGGATGGTCATATTACGGTGAGAAAGCAGCTGAATATATCTTTGGAAGCAAAATTAAGATGTATTACCGCATCTTGTGGGTAGCATTTGTTTTTTTGGGTTCTATTTTATCCCTACCAGTGGTATGGACATTTGCAGACATTGCAAATGGTTTAATGGCAATTCCAAATTTGATATCACTTTTACTACTTAGCAATATCGTTGTTTTAGAGACGAATAGATATTTTTCTCAGCCTGTAAGATAGATATAATTTCACCATTTTTTATATTTCCAAATTAGAAAAACTGTAGTTACTGATATGATGCAGAGACATAAAATAATCCAGAAGGCATATGGGAGATCTTGGAGAGGAAGGGATACATTCATTGAAAAGACGCTGACGACTAGTGTTGGAACCATGATCATAATTGTTATGATATTGAGTGTCTTCATTAATATGTTGAGATTGTTACTAACTATGGATACTCTTGCATCCATCAAGGAGGCGAGTATATTAGAATATATCTCAGCTTGTCTAAGACACTGATTGTTGTCTATTATTAAGTCATCAAGGAGTTCGATCTCTTCTTGACTAAAGCCTAGTTTCGCTGAATTATTTTTCATCCTTTCTATAAGAACACTATTTGAGTTAATTGAGTTTACATAGTAAACCAGTGATTTTTCAATATTAAAAAAATTCTGTAAATATTTATTTTCCATTGAACTGCTAATCTTTTTTTCGAGTTCATCAGTAATCATATTCATGACTTTAATATGTTCTAAAAAGTGACTAATAGATATGGATAAGAGCTTTAACATAACTTCGTTAAGTGAATTTACTTTCTGAAATAGTTTTGATGAGAAGAGTGAAATATCCTCATTCATGATGATAATAATCTTGTCTTTGAGTGTGAATATTCCAATGGAATCGACCTTAAATAACAGGTTCTTGTCTTTTGATATATTTTTGGGTCTTTTATAAATAATTGCTGTGTGATTTGCCTCGAATTCTATTCGAGACAATTCATCAGGATCTAGAGCGGAATTGATGGTATGTTCGTCTAACTGGTATAGATCAGATAGTAATTTCTTCTCTTCATTAGTAGGTGAAATATAGATGAGAATATTGCTATTACCTTCGTCTGATTCTATTATTTTTTGGTTATCTAGCCTGAAATATTTTAGCATTAATTACCTCCCAGATTTTTGGTGTATAATTTAAAAAAATAAATATTCAATAAAAAAATTGAAATTTCTTCTCTATTGCTATTTTAGCGTTATTATGTTAGTTTTCCATCAGAAGGAGTTTATGTATGAAGATTCTTAATACCCCTGTCTCTGCCGAAGAAATAAGAGGGCTTAACGTAGGTGATGAGGTTGAGATTTGTGGAGTTATTGTAACAGGTAGAGATGCCGCACATAAATACCTTGTAGAAAATGATGACAAGAAGCTAAAAGAAATACTAAATGGGACATTCATATATCATTGTGGTCCTGTTGTGGTTTATGAGAATGGTCAGTATGTATTTAAGGTTGCAGGACCGACTACGAGTATTAGAGAAGAACCGTACCAGGCTGAAGTAATTAGAAAGTATAATTTAAGGGGTGTCATAGGGAAAGGAGGAATGGGCAAGAACACACTTGAAGCTATGAAAGATTGTGGAGCTGTCTATTTACATGTTGTCGGGGGAGCCGCAGTTTATATTGGTCAGAGGATAAAAAAGGTATTGGATGTATATAAACTTGAAGAATTTGGTGTGCCGGAAGCAATGTGGGTATTGCAGGTAGAACAATTCCCAGCCGTGGTTACAATGGACTCAAAGGGTAGAAGTCTTCATGAAGAGGTCTATAATTCTTCCATGGAAAATTATAAAAGATTGCTAGGTAAGAAATAGAGGAGGGAGTGTATGAGAATTAGTCTTAAGGATTTTGGTGGTTTCTTGAGTTCAGCTGATCTTGGCAGAAGGCTTGCCGTGAGTGTGCTTGATTCGATAAGGAAAGAGCCTGATATAAATGTTATTGTTGATTTCTCTGGGGTTCAGGGTGTGAATAAGCATTTTTGTGAGGAATTTCTTGATACAGTATTTCGTGGTATAGGGTATGAGGGGTTTAAGAAAAAGGTTATCTTGCAGAATCAAACTGCTGTTGTAAAAATGGTGTTTGATTCGGTAATAGTGCAAAAAAGGGGGATCGAACCTGAGGGGATTACAGCTGTCATTGGTGAACCAATTCAAACAGTTCATGTTGAAAGAAAAGCTGAGGAAGTTGTACATAAGTTAGAGGAGAAAGTTGATACTCAAAAAGTGTCAAGTGTGGGTGAGTCAAAGGAGGCAACGGTTGTGAGTGAAAAGGAGGAGGTAGCTGTTTTAGAGGAGACAATGGAAGAAAAGAGAGATAAAGAGGTTGTGATTGAAAAAGATGTAGAAGAGAAAGTTGAAATAAAAAGGAAGAGTACTAAAACTGAGAAAACCACTCCTCATAGGATGAAAGGCGTTGATAAAAAAGTAGTCAAAACCAAAAAAGTAGAGAAGAAAGTAGAAAAAAAGTCAGAAAAAGTGCCACAAAAAAAGACTCAAAATAGAAAGAGGAAGTAATTGGAATCAAATATATGAGAGCCAATAAAATATCAGCTGTTTTACTTGCTGCTGGAAAGGGTGTAAGGTTTAAATCTGATTTGCCTAAAGTAATGCATAAGCTCATTGATAAACCAATGATTTATTATCCATTAAGAGCTCTTTTGCGGGCTGGAATAGAGGATATTGTTGTTGTTTTGGGTTTTGGTGCAGAAAAGGTAAAGGAGTATTTGATATCCGAATTTGGTGAAAAAATTTTTTCATTTGTCATCCAGAAGGATCAAAAAGGGACCGGAGATGCTGTAAGAGTTGCTCTGCCTAAAGTAGGTAGTGAGAAATTTATTATTGTGTATGGTGATATGCCACTTATTGATGAGACTATAATATTGGAACTGATGCATTCATTTGGTGAGGAAAAATTTGTTGTTACCTCCTTTCTGACTGAAGACCCTTATGGTTATGGAAGGATTGTGAGAGATAGGAAGGATAATCTGTTGAAAATTGTAGAGGAGAGGGATGCGACAGATTTAGAGAAGAATATAAAAGAGGTAAATGCTGGATTGTATCTTTGCTCGACGAGGTTAGTTAGAAAGTATATAGGCAAGATTAAAAATAAAAATTCTCAGAGAGAATATTATTTTCCAGATATATTCCAGTATGCTATATCGGATCACATAGATGTAAAAATATTAGAATCGAAGAGGGAGTTTTTGCTTGGTGCTAATAATAGGGTTGAGCTCTCAGAGATATTAAGGATTTTGCAGAAAAGGATTAATACTGCACACATGGTAAATGGTGTTACAATAATTAGTCCTGATACCGTCTACATAGGCAGAGACGTAGAGATAGGACGCGATACAGTAATATATCCCAATGTTTTTATATTAGGCAAAAGTGAGATAGGTAGCAATGTAGTGATTGAGAATGGAACAATTATTGCTGATTCGAAATTAAGTGATTCTGTAACTGTAAAGGCCTATTGTTATATTGACAAGGCTATTGTGCTTAAGAATTCGATTATAGGACCGTTTGCCAGACTCAGACCTGATACAATTGTTGAAGAGGAAGTTCACATCGGAAATTTTGTGGAATTAAAAAAGACTCATATAGGGAAAGGTAGCAAGGCAAACCATCTTGCTTATTTGGGAGACGCTGAAATCGGAGATGGTGTTAATGTGGGAGCCGGTACTATCACATGTAATTATGATGGAGAGAGAAAATACAAGACTGTACTTGAAGATGGAGTATTTGTTGGGTCAGATACCCAACTCGTGGCTCCTGTTAGGATAGGGAGAAATGCATACATTGGTGCGGGGAGTACTATTACTGAGGATGTTCCTGCAAATTCACTCGCCTTGTCTCGAGTAGTCCAAAAAAATATTGAAGGATGGGTTTTGAAAAGGAAGAAAAAGAAAATTGGTAGATGAAAGAGATTTGTATTTCTATAGATTTAGACCCACTATCTTGCTATTATGACATACATGGGATTGAGATACCAGAAAACAAGATTCAGAATGTAGTATATACAAAGGCTTTAGAAAGAATCTATAATTTTTTTGTAGGCATTAATATTAAGCCAACTTTATTTGTGGTAGGGAGGGAGTTGAATGATGAAAGGACGGTATCGTCTCTGAAGGATGCAATATCTATGGGTTATGAAATTGCTAACCATTCTTATAGTCATTTGTATAATCTCTCACTCTTGCCTGAAAATATTATTGAAGAAGAGATAGAAGGTTGCCACAAAATTATTGGTGACAGGCTAGGTGTAAGGCCGATTGGATTTAGGGCACCGGGATATAACATGCATCCTCACTTTATAAGGTTAATTACAAATATGGAATATAGATACGATTCTTCAATTCTCCCAAGCCCATTTTATTATTTTTTAAAATGTGCGGTTATAGGATTTTATAGGTTAATTGGAAGGAAGACAAAGAGTATCTGTGGTAGCATTAAGATGCCTTTTGCTGAGAGAAGGATATATCCAATGGGTCCTGATTTATATTCAAGGGCGGTGAGGTATAGTAGTATATTGGAGATTCCTATATCTGTTGCGGGAAGACTAGGCATCCCTTTCATAGGGACATTCATTATGGGTTCTAAAAATATTTTATACAACTATCTGAAAAAGAAGGCAAAGTTACAAGATTTTCTTCACATAGAATTACATGGTTTAGATTTTATAGATAGAGATGATGTTAAAGATGATAGACTCTGTAAGGCTCAATTTGATATTAACATCCCTCTGAGAATAAAACTTGACAGGTTAAAGTCTTTTATAGATGAATTTAAGCCAGATAGAGTAAAGAGGCTATCTGATTTTAGGTTGCAAGATTATGTTTTTGTATGAAATTTATAAAAAATAGAAGAGTTAGTATTTTAATAATTCTTCTTTGTCTCATAACTTTCATTCTTTTATTACCTTCTGTTGTTGTAAAACTTTATTTAAATACGGATTCCTTCAAAAGAAAGATTGCGAGTGAAATTGATAGGAGAATTAGGTTTGATAATTTGTCGTTTTCATATAAGCTTGGAGATATAGGGTTATTCTCAGGTGTTGAATTCTTAGAGATGCGGTTGTTGTATAGAAATAGTAGTTTAGCTGAGTTGAGAGATTGTCACCTCTGGGGAATTGAAAAAAAGTTAATATTTAGGAAGAATAGCTTCTTTATTAATTGCGGGAGAGGCATTGTTGATTTAGAGCTTTTAGAGAAGATAAAAGGGCAGGAGAAAAAAATTCATCAAAAAGACTCTTATGGAAATTATGATATTACAATGAAAGTTCATGAATTAAAATTAGTCTATAGAAAAATTCCATTTGAAGTTAAGTTGGTAGGTAGATATTCTCTAAAAGATAAATATGTTGAAGTTGAATTAAAGGATAAATACAAAATGAGAATTGAGGATATTGATTTAGGATCAAGATCAGCAAAAATAGCCTTTATTAATGTAGACATACCATTTTTATTAGATAGATATTTGAATAAGTATTCTGGTCTTATTAGCGGAAGACTAACCGGATATGTTACTGTAAGAAAAAAAGGTGATGAGATTGAATTTGAGTTTAATGATGCAAGTGTGAGCAATATGTATATTTCTCATCCTTTTATAGGTGAAAGACCGTTTGAGATAAAAAGATTTTTACTAAATGGTAAAGTTTTATTTTCTGTTGCCCTGGAAATGATTAGATTGGATGAAATTAATATTAATGTAAGTGAGATGAATCTAGTCTTATCTGGCAGGATTGTTAGAGGGGACTATTTTATAAATCTGGAAAGTAAAAAATTTGAATTAAATGATATCGCAGCATTTTTCGGTGGAGAGGATTTTAAAGACTTTAATATGAAAGGTGAAATTAAAGTGAAGATATCGATATCTGGTAATATTAATCGAGTAAAGAAGATTAATAATGTATCAATAAATGGCGAGGTAATAAAACCTATACAGATCTCAAAGAGATTTGATTATCTTAGATCAGATTTTTCTTTTGAGTTCGTTGGTAGGAATGGAAAAAAAAGAAAGATAATAATTGGACAAAAAAATCCAGATTATGTAAGTCTTGTTGATATACCTAGATCTGTTTATGGAGCTATTGTTGTAAGTGAGGATGCCGGTTTTTTTGGACATAAAGGAGTTGAATTCAAAGAGATAGAAAGTGCTATTATTGATAATGTAGGCAGTGATAGGCCTTATTTAAGAGGTGGCTCGACAATAACTCAGCAGTTGGTTAAAAACTTGCTTCTTACAAAAGAGAAGACACTTATTCGAAAGGCAAAAGAGCTTTTATTAGCTATAGAGTTAGATGCTACTCTTTCAAAAGAAAGAATACTTGAGATTTACTTAAATGGTATTGAATGGGGTCCTGATATTTTCGGGATAGCCGCCGCATCTAGACACTATTTTGGTAAATATCCCTCCGAGCTTAAAGCCTCTGAGGCTGCTTATTTAGCCTCTATAATTCCGAATCCAAATAGGTTTTATGTATACTATATTAAAAATGAAATACCGGATAAATGGATTGAGAGGGTTCAGAATATACTTTACAGAATGAATATGTTTGGGTATCTAACCGATGATGAATACAATGGCGCCCTTAGTGAGAAAATAACATTTGAACGGACCATTAATCAGCGATAGATATTTAAGGTGCCTCGAATTGCTGATGATTATTGAGTAATAGTGTTTATATTAATGTTTCTCTAGGAGGTTAAATAATGGGTATCAATATTGTGAGAGAAATTGATAATATGGTGAAAATTAAGAATGTGATTATAAGTGTTTCTAACAAAGATAATTTAGACGATTTTGTTGGAGGACTTTTAAATGTTATTCCAGATATAACTATTTATTCTACAGGTGGAACATTTGAGTATTTAAAGGGGATTGTAGATGACCGAAAGAGGCTTATTCAGATTTCAGAATATACAAAACAGCCCGAAACTCAAGGAGGATTAGTTAAGACATTAGATTTTAAAGTATATTTGGGGATACTGACTGAAAGGTATAATCCGTATCATGAGGAGGATTTGAAAAGAACCGGATCAGTGCGTTTTGATATGGTGGTTGTCAATCTATATCCTTTTGAAAAGGTGATTTCAAAAGATGGCTCCACCATTGAAGAGGCAAGGGCAAATATTGATATAGGAGGTCCTACGATGATACGAGCCGCTGCGAAGAACTATTTAAGGGTAGCGGTTGTAGTTGATCCAAATGATTATGAAAGTATTATTCAGAAATTGATTAAGGGTAATGGGGCATTAACATTAAAAGATAGATTTGAGCTTGCGAAAAAAGCATTTTATAGAACTGCTGAGTATGATAAATGGATAAGTGAGTACCTGGCAATGAAATCAGAGAAAGATCTGGTGTGTTATAATTTTGTGGATCAGAAATAAAGGAGGTTGTGATATGATAAATATTAAAGAGATGTATCATAGGATTGTGCGAGATAATTTCCCTAGGAGGATTAAGATAGATTTTGAGTTTGAAAATAAGGTGCAGACATTGGTGTATGAAAAAGTTAATTGGGTAGTTGAGGGTGAATTGAGAGGACTTAGGTATGGAGAGAACCCAGATCAGGAGGCAGCGTTTTATAGGCTTGTTAATGGGAATCTTGTTATAGCAGATATCGAGTATGTTGGACCCGAATTATCATTGCTTCCGGAGGCAGAGCTGATTCAATTTGGCAAACACCCTGGTAAAATTAACCTAACTGATGTTGATAATGCTCTTAATATATTGAAGTTTCTATCTGATAAACCTTCTGCTGCAATTATGAAACACAATAATCCAAGTGGGGTTGCGTCAGCAGATAATATCTATGATGCGTTTCTAAGAGCATATTTTAGTGATAGAATTGCGGCTTTTGGAGGGGTGTTGGTAGTCAATAGGGAGATAGATAAAATAGCGGCAGAATTAATTTCTGATAAATATTTGGAGGTTGTAGCCGCACCAGAATTTGGAGATGGAGCTATAGATATTTTGACTAAGAGGAAGAATCTTAGAATTATGCGAATAAGGAACATGGATAACCTTAAAAAGTATATAGTAACTCCTTTTATTGATTTTAAATCTCTGATGGATGGTAGTCTTATAATTCAGCGTTCTCAAATTATTTCTATAAGAGGCAGAGATGATCTTAAGATTGCTGAAGCAGAGTTTGGTGGCAAGAAGTATCGTATCAACAGGGAACCAACAGAGAGGGAGTACAGAGATATGCTTTTTGGGTGGTTTGTGGAGTCAGGGGTAACTTCTAATTCCGTTATTTATGTAAAGGATGAGTGCACTGTGGGAATTGGCACGGGTGAACAGGATAGGGTAGGGGTTGCAGAGATTGCTAGGTATAAGGCATATACAAAACTTGCTGATAAGATTTGTTTTGAAAGGTATGGTATTTCACTTTATGATTTAAAAGATGAGTCCAAGAAGAGGGCAATTGAGGAAGAAGTAAGGGAGAAAAAAGGGGGGCTTATAGGTGCTGTAATGGTTTCAGATGGATTTTTCCCTTTTAGAGACGGAGTGGATGTAGGGATAAAGGAGGGGATAACAGCGGTAATTCAACCCGGTGGTTCTGTTAACGATTATCAGGTAATAGAAGCATGTAATGAGGCTGGTGTAACAATGGTTTTTACAGGGCAACGTTTGTTTAAGCATTAAGTAGATCTCCATTGCAAAAGAAATGTATATTTGTTATTAATCTCACATGGCTCATAGTGGAAAGAGAGTATTTTTTATAATATGAGTAAGATTGATATAACAGATATTAGAAAACATTTTCCTATAACCACCCATCATAAATTTTTTAATCATGCAAGTACGTCTCCCATGCCCATAGATGTTGTAGAGGCAATTAGAGAGTTTATTGAGGATATCATGAATCATGGTAATATGCATGAGCGTAAGTGGATTCGACAAGTAGAGAAAACTCGTGAGATGTATGCGAGGCTGATAAATGCTGATCCTGAAGAGATAGCTTTTATAAAAAGTACTTCACAAGCAATTTCTATTATTTGTAAGGGACTAAGATTCAAAAGAGGTGAAAGGATTTTAACTGCTGATGTAGAATTTCCAGCAAATATCTACCCTTGGATGGCTATGACTCCCAAAGGTGTAGAGATCAAGTTCGTAGGTGCAAAAGATGGTAGGATAGACCCAAAGGATATTGAAAAATCTATTGATCCAAGGACGAAGATAATAGCTCTTTCACTTGTAGAATATGGGAGTGGTTTTAGAAATTATGTTGAGGAAGTGGGTGAGATGTGCAGAAAAAAGGGGATCTTCTTCTACATTGATGGTATTCAAGGTGTGGGTGCGATTCCGGTAGATGTAAAGAAATTTAAAGTTGATTTTATGTCAACTGCTGCAAGTAAATGGCTTTTTGGTCCTCAGGGTGTTGCTATACTTTATATTAGAAAAGATATAATAGATGAAGTAAACTATGAAGAGATTAGTTGGAGGTCTGTCATAGAAGAGGAATCTAGAAAAGGTTTCAAGATGGAATCTAAAGGTTTTGCAAGAAAGTTTGAAGGTGATAATGCCAACTTTGCAGGTATTATTGGACTTGGGGCAGCCCTTAAATTTCGTGAAAATATTGGCAACAATACTATTTATAGATTATTATCAAAAAATGTTGAAATAATATTTGAAGAGCTTAAGAGAAGGAAGTATCATATCTTTGGACCCGTGAGTAATTCTGAGAGAGCGGGAATTATTGCTGTTTCTCATCCAGATTTCAGTTGCGAGGAGCTCGTCTCAAAACTACTCGCTGAAAATATAATTGTTTCAATAAGAAACAATCATCTGAGAATCTCTCCTCATTTTTATCAAACAGAAGATGAGATAGAGTTTTTATTTGAAGTCTTACCATAAAAGAGGTTTAGTAGTGGATTTTAGGAGGGACATAAAGGAAAGGATTTTGCTAGCTGATGGAGCGATGGCTACAAACATTATTGGAGCTGGGGTAAGAATTGATACAATTCCTGATATCTTAAATCTTGAAAATCCTGAACCAGTGAAGAGGGTAATAAAAAGCTATTTTAGTGTGGGGTCAGATATTATTAGGACAAATACGTTCAATACAATTAGACCCAAACTTAGGAATTTTGGCTTAGAGAGCAGATTAATTGACCTTGCGAGGGTAGGTGTTGAGATATGTAGAACAGTAATAGGTAACAAGAGGTATTTGGCAGTCTCCATCGGTCCAACTGGAGAACTAATGTTGCCCTTTGGTAGTGCTACTTTTGATGAGATATATAACTATTATTATGAGATTGCAAAGATATACGAGAGTGAAGGTGTGGATATATTTTGGCTTGAGACTTTTATTGATCTCTATGAGTTGAAAACGGCTATAATAGCTATAAGAGATGTTAGTAAAAAGCCTATTGTGGCCTTGATGACGTTTGATGAGAATATGAGAACTGTTTTTGGCACTACACCACAGATAATGGCTTCGGTCATATCTAAACTCGAAGTGGATGCAATAGGAGTAAATTGTTCGATAGGTTCCAAATGGACTTCAAATGTAATATCGGAGATGCGAGAGTTTACATCTGTTCCATTAGTTGCATTACCGAACGCAGGAAAACCTATTATAAATAATGGTATGGTTTGTTATCATGAGACCCCATCTGATATGGCGTCTGAGGTCAATAATCTTATTAATAGTGGAGTTAGAGTGATTGGGGCATGCTGTGGGAGCTCGTCAGAACATATTTTGGCAATAAAAGACAAGATTGATAAAATAAAATCCATACCATTTAGTAACACAACATATAAGCCCAAACTTGTGCTTGCTTCGAGGGGTTCTTTAGTAAGTATATCTCCAAGTTCCTTCCCGGCAATAATTGGTGAAAGAATAAATCCAACAAACAAGAAACATTTAATTGAAGGGCTAAAGAGAGGAGATTATACCTCATTTATAAACGAGGCTAGGGAACAAATAACTGCAGGTGCTGATGTAATTGATGTAAACGCGGGGAGTACTGTTGCCAAAGAGGGTGAAGTATTACCGAGTATAATAAGGAAAATTTTAGAACAGTTAGATGTTCCAATATCTGTTGATACGGTAGATGACTTGGCTTTGCAGGAATCGTTGAAGTATGTCTCAGGTAGAGCACTTGTCAACTCTATAAAAGATGATTCTTCCTTAGAATTTAGATTAAGACTTGCAAAAAGACATGGGGCAGCATTAGTTGTTTTAACCATTAGTGAAAATGGAATACCAAAGACGGCTAAAGACAGAATAAAGATCGCTGAGAGAATTTTAGAGAGGGCCACTTTATGTGGTTTTAAAACAGAGGATATACTTTTTGATTTTCTAACATTATCTGCCGCTACTTCTTTGGAACAAATGGAGGAGACATTGTATGCTATAAGAGAGTTTAAAATGAAAGGTCGTTTTACAGTTCTTGGAATAAGTAATATAAGCTACGGGCTTCCGAAGAGAAGTTATGTTAATTCAGCCTTTTTGTCACTTGCTCTATATGCTGGACTTAGAGCTGCGATTATTGATCCACTTGATAAAAATGTGATGGCGACTTTATATGCAACATCTTCATTATTGGGATATGATAAGAATTTTGCAAGATATATAAGTTTAAAGGTTAAAAGCACACCTAGTGATGCATCTGCACTTGAGTCTGAAATACCCCCCCTTTTAAGGCTTTCAAATGCTATAGTATTGGGTGATAAAGATGATGCTGTAAAAGTAACAGAAAAATTATTAGATAAGAATGATCCTAAAGTTCTCCTGGATGAGATAGTGAAAACGATGAAGGAGATCGGAGACAAGTTCAGGTTGAACCAGATATATCTTCCACAAGTTATGTTATCGGCTGAGGCGGCGCAATCAGCATTCAATAAAATAGTGGAGAGTGCAAAGGGTGAACATGTTGAGAAACGAGGTAGGATAGTGATTGCTACCGTAGAGGGGGATATGCATGACCTGGGTAAAAACCTCGTGTCAGCTGTATTAAGAAATTACGGTTTTGAAGTAATAGATTTAGGTAAAAATGTCAATGCTAGAAAAATTGTCGAGTCTGCAAAGGAGGCATGTGCAGATATAATAGGTTTGTCAGCACTGATGACGACTACAATGTGGAAGATGAGAGATGTAATTGAACTCTTGAATGACGTAGGATTAGATATACCAGTTGTAGTGGGAGGAGCAGTAATAACTGATTCATTTGCTAAAGAAATTGGGGCATATTACGGTAAAGATGCCATAGAGGCTGTTTTTGTAATAGAGAAATTACTTAAGAAAAACTAATAAATAATGAAGTATAGGTGTTACATAATTGAAGATGAGATTTCAGGGAATAAGAGGGGACAAAAAAGGATATTTTGGACGATTATTTTGACAATTTCAATATGTTTTATTGAATTTATAGGAGGTATAATTGCCAAGAGTAATGCGCTTATTGCAGATGCTGGGCATATGCTTACAGATTCTGCTACCTTATTTATATGTTATTTTGCTTTTCTTATCTCAGGACAAAAAGCGGATTCTAATAAGACTTATGGTTATTTTAGAGCAGAGATTTTAGCATCTCTAATAAATAGCGGCTTTTTAATATTACTATCGCTTTACATAATTTATAGTGCAATCAAGAGGTATAATGACCCTGTACAGATTGATGGAGTGATGATGTTTGTAATATCTAGTGTAGGTTTGATTGCGAATATTATAGGCTTATTACTCCTAAGGAACTATATCTCAAATTTAAATGTGAGGGCTGCGCTATTTCACATTGTTGGAGATACGATCTTTTCCTTTGGAGTAGTGATTGGAGCTATATTGATTATTTTTACAGGCATTATGTTTATAGATTCTATATTAAGCGTAGTAATAGGCGGTGTTATTTTGTTTAATGCAATAAAGCTTGTTAAGAGTGCTACCGATATTCTTATGGAGTCTGTGCCATCTGATTTAAAAATCAATGAGATAATACTTGATATTAAGACAAATATTGAAGGTATTAAAGACATTCATGATGTCCATATCTGGAGCATCTCATCTGGGATATACATATTTACAGCTCATATTGTAACAGATAGGAGCTTACTTGCTGAGTCTGATAAAATCATTAGCAACGTATCGTTGCTATTAAAAGAAAAATACAATATAAAACATACAACTATCCAGGTTGAGACTGAGAGTCTCTTAAGTTGTAGATGAGTAAAAACATTCTCAAAGATATCATTATATTAATAGCTGGATTGGGCGGTATTTTGTTACTTGCCTATTTATACCGTGTGGATAAGGGAGACTCGATTCTTGAAAGAAGAAATAAATACATGGGTAAGATAGTGGGGCCGCTTAATGGGGAAGTGAAATTTCTTGATATCATCTCAGATAGAAGGATAGATTGTATAAATCATGGATTCTTGATATATTTATCTGGATTAGATAATGAGGATTTTGTGATAGTGACTGAATCAGTTAGGGAGGCTTTTGGTGATCTGCCCGAAAATATAGTAGGTTCTAAATTTCGCTTTGAAAAGCTTATTGAGTGTAAGAAGAGAATCGACAACAAACGGACTTTTTTGCTTTTTTCCTACCCAGTTTTAATTGATTATGGTGAATAAAGCCATTTTTCTTTTTTGTTTATTTATATCAAGTATTGGCTGTTATTATAGACAGGAGGGCTTTTATCATACCTTGAGAGGTGGGCACCCAGTTTTTTACCAAATTTTAATTGATAGATTTTATGATGGAGATAAAACGAATAATTATATGGTTGATAAAAGCAACCCTTATGGTTATCATGGGGGGGATTTAAAGGGTATATACGAGAAAATAGGTTACCTTAAGGAGCTGGGAGTCAATTCAGTTATTATATCACCAATTTTAGACAATGTTAAAAGCTATGTTGATTATCAAGGCTATAAACACTATGGGTATCACGGCTATTGGCCGGAAAACTTTGATAGAATTGAGGAACATTTTGGGGATTTTAAGATAATGTCGAAAGTATCAGAGGAACTACATAGGGTAGGGATTTCATATATTCAGGACATAGTAATTAATCATGCTGGTTATAAATCTATATGGGAGAGAAATACGCTCTGGGTAAGGTCAATTAGATTCGGAGGCTGTATTGATAATGATGAATTGAAACAATGTCTATTTGGTTTGCCGGATTTTAAGACAGAAAGGAGTGATGTAAGAAGTTTTTTGATAAAGGTATATAAAGAATTAATGAAGCGAGTACGTTTTGATGGTTTGAGGATAGATGCCATGCGGCATGTGGATAATGTTGTTGTTAGAGATATTAAAGAGGAATTGAGGAAGATCAATCCTGACATTGTATTAATTGGTGAATATTGGGGCTCATCTGCGGATATAAGGTGGACTTCTATCTTCTCAGATTACAGTGTTGATTTCTTATTTGATTTTGAATTTAGAGATTATCTATCAGGTTTTTTAAGAAAGGCAATGCGTGCAGAGGTCTTTGTCTCTTATTTGAATAAAAGATATAGTGTGGCTGAAAAAAATTACATAGTGTTTTTAAATAATCATGATTTAGATGGAATTATGACACATTTCGAGATAAATGATAAAGATGTAGAGACAAATCTACTTAGGATAATGGCAATTTTGCAGTTCGTATGTGGAGGTATTCCTCTTATATATTATGGAGAAGAAAATGGATTGAGAGTAGGCAAAGGGATTGATAATCGGAGGGATATGGAATTTACTGAAAAAATAAAAGGTATTAGGGAATTTTACAGAAAGTTAATACATTATAAGAAAATGGGAATTCTTAGTGGAAACTTTAAGGCAGAATATATAGAGGGTATCTTAACAATAGTTTTAAAAAATTCGTTTGGTGAAATTATGTTACTTGTTAATTGTGAAGATGTTGAGAGATCTAAGGAAGTATTAGGGAAGTCAATTATAATTAGATCTCTTGATTTTGAACTGCTAAAGGTTAATCCTAATGGGGTAGAACGTCTTATTGTTCATTGAATATTTGATCTAGGGTTAGTGGTATTGCCTTTGATATACCTGGTTCCTGCATTGTAATACCATAGAGCTGATTCGCCGCCTCCATTGTCCTCTTGTTATGAGTAATTATCATAAAACGATTATTTTTTGAGAGTTCTTTGATAAAAGTTATAAATCTTCCAGTGTTTGCTTCGTCTAATGGGGCATCTACCTCATCCAAGACACAGAAGGGTGATGGTTTGATCTTATAGATTGCGAATATTACAGATAAACCAACAAGTGCCTTTTCACCCCCAGATAACATATCAATTGACAATAACTTCTTGCCTTTAGGATTTACGATTATATCGACACCACTTTCAAGTAAATTATTTTCATCTGTAAGTTTTAGAGAGATTTTGCCACCTGTCATAAGTGCGGGGGCGACCTCAACAAGCTTCTCATTTATTTTATTGAATGTCTCGATGAATCTTTCTTTTGATATTCTATTAATTCTTGCAATCGCCCTTTTTAGATTTTCCATTGCCCTCCTTAAATCATCATAATTACTTTGGAGGAATTCCCTTCTTTTGCTTAGATTTTCATATTCAGTTATGGCAGTGAGATTTATCTCACCAAAGTTTTCAATTATATTTTTTAATTCCTCTATTTGGCGTAGGTCATCATCAGTTAGGGCCTCAGCATTTGAGATTGAGCCACTAGTTAATTCTTTGGTTATATCTATATTTAGCTTATCTAAACAAAAATTGATAGAGTTTTCTTTTCTAAATTGAATCTCTTTTAGCCTAATTGTAAGTGCTCCTACCTGTTCTCTGATATTTAAAATATGTTTATGTATGTCTTTAATCAATCCTTCTATATTGAGAATCTCTTCTGAAAATTTATTAAAATCATTCATCAAGAGGTTTTTTTGCTCTGTTATTTTTTTGTGTTCTTCAATGAGGATACTACATTCATTCTCTTTATCAACAATCTGCTTTTTTAATTGACCAATTTTTATATTGTTAGAAGAGATGGATTTTGTAAGTATGTCCACTTCATAATTTAATTCCTTTTGTTCATTGGATATTCTGTTTAGTAGATTTTTTATTGATAGGAGTTTCTCGTTGTCAGAAGCTGATTGTATGCGAAAGTTAGTCAATCTATCGTTTTGTATTTTTTCCTCTGTGGTGAGCTCAGAAAGCTCCCTCTGGATAGATTGCTCAAGGGTCTTGAGCTCGTCCCTCTTGAGTTCAAGACCCTTAAGTAGTTCTTCTATATTAATAAGCTCCTCTTTGTTGCCTCTTAACTCGTCTTCGTATTTCTCTGTTTCAAAGTAAATTACATTTAGTCTATCATTTATACGGCTTAGACGTTCTTTTATTGATGATATATCCTTTTCAATTTCAACTTTATGTATTTTGTTCCTTTGGATTTCTTCTTTTAGGGATTCTAAAAGACCTCTGTGTCTTATTAAATCTTCTTTGATAGCTGCATATTTTTGCTGTTCTATCTCGAAGAGTGTCTCAAATTCTTCGATTCTTGATTTCAGTTCTTTTATCTCTCTTTTCCTTGCGAACTGACCACCTGCCTTTTCCTTTCTGCCTCCAGTGATAATCCCAGAATGTTCGATTATCTCTCCATCTATTGTAACAAGAGTCTTTTGGAAACCGTTATTAGACCATAGGCTGAGGGCATTACTTAAATTGTCAACAATCACTACGTCTCCAAAGAGTGCATTAGATATTTCTTGAAATTCAGGTTGACATTTTACAAAATTTAAGGCGGGTCCGATAACCCCATTGCCAGATGGAGTACCATGGGATGATAGTGGGTGTTTTGGTTTTATCGGTATAAAGGTGGTTCTCCCAGAGGACGTCTGCTTTAAAAAATCAATTGCATAGAGACCTACCTCGGGTTCCCTTATTATTAAAGACTGTAGCTTTTCGCCTAATACTGACTCAATAGCCCTTTCATAAGCCGGTTCTACTTCTATGTATTCAGTGATTAGACCCATGATGCCATTAGAAATTCTCTCATCAAGATTTTCACTTCTCGCCTTGAGAATATTCTTAATGCCTTCATCAAATCCTTCAAGATTCCTTTCGAGTTCTAATAGTGAATTATACCTAGACTTCATTTCTGCAAGTTTCTCTTTTGTGTTTATTATTGTAGTTTCAGATTTAAGTAGCTGGCTTTCTAAATCCATTAATTTTTCAGAAAATGTAGAGAACTTTGCTTCTAAGCTTTCTACGTCTTTTAATTTAATTTCGATTTCAGCTTGTTTGGTTTTTAGTAAATTTTCTTGTTCTGAAAACTGGGAACTAAGATGTTTGCACTCAAGTTTTAGGGCCTCCAACTTTTTGCTATTTTCTTGTAGAATTGATTCAACATAGCTTCTTCTGTTGGAGAATTTTGCAATATTTGTCATTGTTTCTATGAGTTCACGCTGGACATCTGACAACTTCGATTGGACCGTCTGTTTCTTATTGGTGATTTCTGAGAGTTCTTTTTCTTGATCAGAAATTCTCATGGAATGGATTGCGATCTCATTTTCAATCTCTTCCTTTTCCTTGTTTTTAATCTCAGTTTCTTTTTCGAGTTCATCTATCCTTTCTTTAATTTTTGTGATTCTATCAGCACCATTGAGATTGTTTAAATTAAGGTGTTCTATTTCCTTTTGATAGAAGTTTTTTTCGTTTTCAACTAACCTGACTCGACTCTCAATAGATAATAGTTGATTATTTAGCTCATTTAATATCTTTTCTTTTTCTCCCATTTCAGAATTGATGTCTAGATGCCTTGATTCAAGATTGGTAAGCTGTGTAGTAAGCTCTGATTCTTTGTTTTTCAGGTGTTCTATTTCATCTTGGGTCCCTTTTTCCTCTTCTATTATACATTTAAGTTCGTATCTAATGCGTTTTAATTCGATTTTATTGAACTCCTCTTTTAAGCTTTTGTATTTTTCTGCTTTCCTTGCCTGCTTTTGGATAACCACTATCTGTCTATCTATTTCTTTGATGACATCGGATATTCGTAAGAGATTATTTTCTGATTGCTCAAGCCTTGAAAGAGCCACTTTTTTTCTATTTCTATATTTTGTAATTCCTGCTGCCTCCTCAATCATAAGTCTTCTTTCATCTGGTGATGCTGTAGCAAGGTTTGTAATAGTTCCCTGATCAATGATTGAATATGCCTTTGTACCGAAGCCTGTTCCTAAAAAGAGTTCGACTATGTCTGTTAGTCTGCAGGGAACCTTATTAATCATATATTCGCTTTCGCCGGTTTTAAAAATCCGTCTTGTAATGCAAATCTCATTGTAGGAGTTATATTGGGGAGGAAGATTTTTTTCGTTATTTTCAAAGTAAAAGGATACCTCTGCCATTCCAGAGGCTGCATATTTATCTGTGCCACTGAATATTACAGAGTCCATGGATTTACCCCTTATTTTACTAGGGGCCTGCTCTCCTAAGACCCATCTTATTGCGTCTACAACATTGCTTTTTCCACAACCATTTGGACCAACAACACAGGTTATCCCGTCATTAAACGTAAATACGGTATGATTGAAAAATGATTTGAAGCCAATTAGTTCAAGCCTTAAAGGTTTCATACATCCTCATAATATAAACTATTATAAATACATATATTGCAATGTGTGTTACAATACGTTAAAGCCTGAGTCTTCTATCACAATCTTTTTGGAAAAGCAAGATGTTTTTTTAGGAGGGCAAAATTTAATATCTCTGGGAAACTAAAATGTTGGGTATAACCTCCTGACTTGTTATTTGTATTTATAACAGGGCTTCCTAATTATTAATAACCTGGCACTCTTTTAACACTTTCCTATACAGTAAAGAGCTTTTTCCTTTGAAGTGTAATTTGCGAGTTTTTGGAAAATTAAAAATATCCTTATCCGGGAGTAGTGAAAATTACTACATAACTGCACGTGGATAAGGCATATGATTGAATAAGTATGGTAAAATCAGTAAAAGATTTTGAAATTTGTTTGATTGCAATGACAATAAAAAATTGGTATAAGCTATTTTTGACTTAAATCATTTTTAAGGAGGTCATCTAATGAAACACAGGATTATCATCTTAATCTTTGTGAGTTTTGTTGTATCCAATTACTTGTTTGGAGAAGAGGTTTTGTTTGATGATCCTATTGGTGATGATAAGGGGCCGGGGAGTTACATATATCCTACGGATTCTGTTTATAAGAAGGGTTCATTTGATATATCAAGATTGGAGGTCAGAGAGAAGGGAGAAGATGTAGAGTTTAAATTAACTGTTAATGCAAAGATCGAAGACCCCTGGAATTCAAAGAGTTGGCCACAGCCCGGTAATGGCTTTTCAATACAAATGGCATTTGTATTTATTGACATGGATCATAAAGAAGGATCAGGTGAAGAAGAGGGTTTGCCAGGTTTGAACATAAAATTTGAAAAGGAATCTTTTTATGAAAAGTGTATTGTCCTTTCTCCTCAGAGTAGGGCGAGGATAAATGATGAGATAAAACTCAAGGCAGAAAAATTTAAAGAAAGAATAGTAGTTCCTAAAAGGACATTTGTTCAGGGTAGGAGTATTATAGCAATTGTTCCTAAGAAGGATTTGGGAGGGTTTTCTACCAAGTGGGGTTTCCAGGTGATAATGCAAAGCAATGAGGGATATCCAGATAAAAAGGACTTTCTGACAAGGAAGGTAAATGAATATGAAGGTCCACATAGATTTGGAGGTGGTTCAGATTATGATTGTGATCCACATGTAATAGATATAATCGTAGCACCGGCAAAAGGTGGTAAAGAGGAAATAGAGAAACAATACGAGATATTGAAGGGATTTAAGTGTGATCCTGATCCCTCAAAATGGGAGATCGTAAGGATACCCATGGTTTATAGGTAAACTTTTTTATAAGGATGTATTATGAGAAGAGTTACTTTCTTGTTACCCTTTGTGTTTTGCTTTTATTCTATTGTGTACTCTGATACCGCAAATTTTGAGTTTTATGGGAAGATATATAATAAATGGCTTTATCGCAATAATGATTCTCAAGGAGTTCTTACTCTAGGAAATCCGTTTTGGCCCAAAGAAGGTATAAGTGGGGATAATGGAGTCGGGTCTGAGTTTGAATTGAATATCAAAGGGCATGTCTCACAATATGTGCTTGCCACAGTTAGGCTTGAAAGTAGATTTGGTTCTGTTTGGCAGGATTGGTGGGAGAGTGGGGATATAAAGTATGATAAACCAAATACATCAGGGGAATCCTTAGGAATGAATCGAGCAGAGTATATAAAGCTAAGAGGTTACAATATTAGACTTGCACCACCTATTCCTTTTGTAACAGCAGTAAGTGTTGGTTCATCTGATTTTTCAATGTTTAATCCTTATACTATAGGTAAATCTCGGTACATTGACCGAGATAACGGCAAGGGCATATTTGTTGAAGGTGCCAATAAAGGGAGGGATATAGAGTATGTGCTTGGGATAATAGCATTACCGAAACTCTATGTTGGACCAGGTTGGTCAACAGGCATAGGTGATCCTATCCTGACAAATCCATTTTATACTAATGATTATGCCTATGCAGCAAAATTAAAATATAATATTTCTGATAGATTAAATCTCACCAGCATTGTAAGCTTTGTAAATGATCTTGAAGCAAATCTATTGGATCCTGATGCTAAAGGAGCCAAATACCCAGATTGTAAAGATGAGCTTGGAAATCCTATAGCTAACTGTGAGAAAGATAATGCTGTAGCCCTTGATTATAGGTATAGAAATCTTAATGCTACTTTTGAAATGGAATACGATGTGACTGATAAAATCTCAATTAATTTTATTGTTGGATATTCACTCTCGGCGATTAATACTAAGTACGCTACAAACGGTGTAAGAGAATCCCAGGGTATGTTCCCCATGATTTATTCGTCTGACCCGGTAAGTGATGCTATTGAAAAGCTTCTTGTTGAATTTGTTCCATTGGAAGAGATAAATTATCAATTGAAACTCGAAATTTTCAATTTTGGTGAAAATTGGACAGCAACTTTTGGAACTCGAAGAGAGGCAGATGTCCTTGTTACAGATGGATTTATGGAGGGTGGTCAACTGCCTACTCTTAATCTTGCAAATGAGTTTATCGATTTTGATGAGCCGTTTTATGAATCATGTATTGGGTGGAGAGGCGTTACTTTATTGAACAATTTAAATACAGGTGATTTCTCCTTTTCACTTGAGTATACATTTTTGACATATAATACAAATAGACAGAATAGGGATATTGATAATACATACCCCAATTTTACATATTCAGAAGGGTATACTGATACGGACTTTTACGACTATTCAAATACCCTTGATAGAGGAAGAGACCCACGTTCGGTTTATAAAAGAAATCAGGATCGACATACAAATCTATTCGTCTTTACGACTAAATATTTTCCATCATTTGTTTCAGGGCTCGGTTTATCTATTAAAGCAAAGTTTATAATGGATACAGATTATAGAAAGGTAGGGAAAAAAGAAGATGATTATGTTGGAAACATTTTAACGCTTAGATTTGCTACTGAGTATCAATTTAACGATGAGTTTAAGGCAACATTGGGCTATCAGTATGATACATGGGATGAGAAGAATAGATCTAGTGATCCCACCGAGTCAATTTATTACAATTATCTCACAGTAAAGCATAAACCTTTTGTAATGTTATCTTATGTATTTGGGGGTGCTTCTATTAGATATTATCTTGAATACCTTAATAAGGATCAAAATAGAGGAGAGCAGTCACCCTCAGAAAATATTTTTAAGGTAGTTAGATCTAAAGCGACCATGGAGGTTGTATGGTGAAGAGATATTTGTTTGTTATATTTATAGTTATCTGTCTACAAAATTGTGGTATAGAGAGTTTGCTATTCAGTAATTTATCGAGTGTGCCAGAAGACCCTGGTTCCGTTGAAAATAGGATAATAGTAGGTGTTACGAATTTTTTAAAATCCGGGACAGCAGATCTTATTTCCTCATCTGGAGATAGTGTTGCAGTAAAAAGTGGGATGATAGCACAAGATGGGAAATTCGCAATAGAAGTTAGTTCTAAAGTAGACTTGAATAATGCGATTGTGGTGCTAAGAAGCGGTAACAGAGTTTTATTTGATATTTACCCAAAATTAGACAAGGCATCGACAATCGAAGAGAGTAAGAGCGATTCATTTAAGGTTAAGGTTATTGATAATGTGATAGATGAGAGGACAACAACTTATACAATACTTGCTATTTCGAAATTAAGAAGAATGGGGTTATCTCTTTCTACAATCTCATATTGTGCTATAAAAAATGCAAAAGGTGAAGTCTTCTTGAAATTTGAGAAGGATTCTGAGTCAAACAGACTTTTGACAATGGTGACAAAGATATTGAATGCTGGAAGTGATACCGGGAGTGATATTATGTTTGATGTTGTCTCATTTCTTAAAGATAATAATTCTAAAAGTATACTTTCAGAAAAGTTTTTGAGGAATAATAGTGTAGATTATACAGAAGGAGATGATAAATCTGTAGAGCCTTTTGAGACGCAAGTCATGAAAAGTTCTTCGGAGTTTGAATTTATTGCAAAATATGATGAAAGTAGGTTAGCAACAGTAATTACGGCAAATATTAATGAGGGACTTGTCGATTCTAATGGTAATACAATCAATCCTTATAAATGGGCAACTAAAAAAGACGGTGCGAAGATGTTTATTGCACTTGGAATTCACAAGGATTCACCTATTCAGGATGAGAAATTAAATCAAGAAGTGTTTAAGAACTGGAAGCCGAATGTGATCCAGATGTATGATGATGGGACAAATGGCGATGAGATATCGGGTGATAATATCTGGACTATATCATTTGTTCTCCCCAAGGGACTTAGAATAGGTTATAAGTTTACTTTTGGATTGGCTGGTGATGTCTGGACGGGTACAGAAGAATGGCCTGGTAATCAGAGGCTTTTAGAAATTATTGATGTAAATGGTGATCATTTTGTAACACGGTATGATTCTTTTGGTGATGAGACAACTAATAAGGATAAGGCAAACCAATTGCTTCCTTCGAAGGGGGGAACTGGAACTGTTAATTGGAACACTGATGCCGATAGAGATAATATCCCCGATGCTCAAGAGAGACAGCAAGATTCTAAAGGAAATAAACTGCCCGTTTCACAGTGGAAACCCCCCTCCAAAGTATTCCCAGTTACCATAGATGAATGTGATTGAGTATTTTAGCTCTATCTTCTTCGGGGTAACCTCAAGTGTTTCTCCTTTTTTCCTATTTTTGGTATGAATTGGGATCTTATTAATCTAATTTAATTTCAATGATGAATCCAAAAACCCTTAAAAGGCTTTTATGGAGTCTTAGTTTTGAAAAGGAAGAGAATAAAATAGAGAATTTAACTTGAGTTTTCTTTCTCCTACTATTACCTTAGCAGTTGTGAATTTTATTGTTGATTTACATAGTTATTTTGCTATTATTAGCTCAGAGAGGTGGTCTGATGAAAAAGTTTATTGCTATATGTGTGGTAGTGATAGGAGTTTTTTCTTGTATTAATGCGGAATTAAAGGAAGGAAAGGAAGAGGATAAATATGTGTTGAAGCTGATACCGGAGTCAAAGGATCTCATTATTTCCGCAATACCCGGGGAGACGATTAAATTTACTCTAAAAGTTGATGGATTGGCCCCGTTGAGAAATATGGTGTTTATAGCCGGTAAGAGGTTTTTCGACATTGCAGGTGTTCAAAATCGCACACCTCCTTACCAGGTGGAGATAACAAATTTTACAGTTGATAAAGATTCGAATGAGGAGAGTATTTTCTGTAAAGTTATAGCTGAGACGAATGAAGGGTTGTTCGTTGTTTCTAATGTCGTTATAGTTAGGATCTTAGATATGTCTCCGCCTCAGATCATTAAATTTGAAAAAGACCAATCTCCCTCTGATATAATATATTCAGATTCTACATTCTCTATCCTCGTGGAGGCCCAGGATTTAAACTCAGGAATAAGTAAAATAGAACTTATGGATTTAAGCAACTATATTACTACAAAGATTTCTGAAAAGGTAGATGAAAAATACGTTAGTAGGAGGTACAGATTGGTTGCTCCTAAAAGAAATTGTGGTGTTGTTCAACTACTTTTAAGAGTATATGATGGCTCTTTGCAGGTAAATTTTGTGGAAAAGAGACTTTTGTTAAAGATAAATGGGCACCCATTCGATGAGAATGCACCAGTTTTAACGTTTATTAGTCCTGCCTATGGTTCTTTTGTCTCGATCAATGAAAAGATTGATGTAAAACTCAAAGCAGAGGATGATTGTTCTCTTGTTGATAAGGTGTATTATTATTTTTCTTACAATGAACAGGTAAATGTAATTGATGTTGTAAACAAGAAAAGAGTGGTTGAAGAAGAATTTAGCTTTATTGTCCCTGATAAACTTAAAAATGGAGAGAGTTTTTCTATATATGCATGGGCTGAAGATACAAATAATCCAAAGCATGGTTCTATAGAAAATGCTGTAGAACTTAGGCTTTTCGCCTCTGTAACTGACGTGCCAAAAGTAGTAATAATTTCTCCACAAGATAATGCATCTTTTTCTATAGGTGATAAGATCTCCATTTACGGAACAGCCACTTCGGGAAGGTATCAAATAAAAGAGATTACCTTGAGAATTTCAGGTGCTCATTCCGAGGAAAGAAAGATCTCTATTGCTCCACCCCAACCACTAGTAAGTTTTAATTTCGATTTTATTATCCCGTCTAACCTTAAGGCTGGTGATCAATTAATAATATACGTGGAGGCAACCGATAATTCAGAGTCTGAAACGAAGGGCACATCTAGTCCTGTTAGGGTCAATGTTGTAAATCCAAGGCCTGTGGTCAAAATACTCTCTCCATCTAATGGGGATGTGTTTTATCCCTTATCTATTATAAATATGACTATTTTTAGCCAATCCTCGAATCTATCAATTAAGTCTATTTCATATCACATAGAAGGGATAGAAGGGGTAGATGTAGAAGAAACCTACGAACTGCCTATCCCGCAGAGATCCATTACTAAAGATTTTAGTTACAAACTTTTTAGTGAAATAGCCGAAGGGACACTTTCAATTGTGGCCACTGCAGTTGATACTGCTAATAATGAAGGTAAATCTGATACTATACAAGTAAAGGTAATTGATAATGTGAAGCCTATTGTGAACGTAATATCCCCTGTTTATAATTCATATGTGGATCCCGGTTCTACATTAGAATTGACGGTTAAAGTAGAAGATAAAAATAGTTTTGTTTCCGAGGTTAATGCAAATATTATTAGTCCTTATAATGATTTTAAAAAGTTGTTGATAAATAAGAAGAGCGATGAAGTGATATTTAGCTTTAATATCCCCGATTCTCTTGTTTCTAATCAGGTAATAACAATCCAGGTTTATGCGGTTGATGATTCATCTCTATCAAACAAATCTGAGGTTGTTCAATGGCGGTTGAGAGTTCGTTGAGTTTTTTCGGGCGATTAGCTCAATTGGATAGAGCATTGGCCTCCGGAGCCGAAGGTTGCAGGTTCGAGCCCTGTATCGCCCGTTTTATATACGTACTACTTGGAGGTTTGATATGGGCATAGAAGAGAAGAGATCATCAATAAGGGTTCCTATTGATATATGGGTTGAGGAATCCAGAGATGGTGAACTTTATTATCAGCGGACTGCGAACATAAGTGAGGGAGGATTATTTTTTGAGAGGACTGTACCGCATCCTAAAGGGACAATTGTAAATCTAAAATTTACACTTCCAAATCAATCAGAGCCTATCCAAGTAAGAGGTGAAATTGTCAATCTTCCGAATGATAGTGAGGGTCTTGGGATGGGTGTTAAATTCTTAGATCTAACAGAACAGCAGAGAAAAGCCATATCTGATTATATCAATGAACAAATAAAAAAGAGGTAGGATAGATGACAAGAAGGACTTTAACTTTTCTTATTGCAACATTGATCATAATAGGATGTCAGTGCGATGATTCGAGCTTAGGAGAACTCTCCTCTAAATTAGCAATTTTCATAAATGGTAAGGAGATATCAGATTCCTTCTATTTTGGTGAAGTGACAGTAACAAAGGAGGTATCTGCTGATGTTGAGTTGAAAAATCAGGGAGAAACAGAGATAGTGATTTCATCTATATCTATAAGTGGGCAAGCAAGTACATTCAAGGTGGATCCGATAGAAAGTATAAATGGTTTCAGTAATGGTAGGATTTCACTCTTGTCTGGTTCTTCCATTACGTTTAAGATTTATTATAGACCAGTTGAACCTGCTCCTCCACTTGATGAGGATGTTCTTATAATAAGTACGAACTTGAAAGATGCTCCTCAAAGAGAGGTAAAATTGTCAGGAAAGGGGATTAAGGCTTCTATTGAGGTTAATCCAGTGGATATAATAGATTTTGGCAAGGTAGATGTTTATTCTAAGGCTACAAGAGACATAATAGTAAAAAATACAGGGACGGATAAGCTCGTTATAAATTCGGCGGGATATACTCCTAATGGGAATTCAACAGATATTTATCTGAATTCAATACCAACAACTCCCCTGGAGCTTAACCCGGAACAGGAGGTTACTTTTACACTCATATATGTTCCTACGGATATAGGAGAAGATAAGGGTGTTCTTAGGTTTGAAAATAACTCTAAGGATCTACCTAGGATAGACATACCTGTTAAGGGTGAAGGGGTTTCACCTTTGATAAGGATAGAACCCTCTGATATTGATTTCGGAGGTGTTGAGGTAAATCAGTCTAGTTCAAAGGATTTTGTTGTTTATAATAAAGGTAATAAAGACCTCATTATCTATTACCTGGATTTTTCTGAGCTTTCTAGTAAATACCTAAGTGTAACTGATCATAATGTGCAAAAGACGATTGCACCACAAAGCTCTACAAAATACACTGTAACATTTGCGCCTAAGAATAGAGAAGGGACTATTAATAGTAAGCTCCAGGTTCATTGTAATGACCCGCAACTTGTAGACAGAGATGCCGACAACCACTACATAGCTTATGTAAATATAAAGAGTAGAACGCCTTTCCCAAAGATTGATGTAACAGGTGCTGTAACAATTCAACTTGGATGTAAGACTCCTTATAATGCCTCTGAGCCTACATGTGCCTCCGGGTGTACGATGGATTGTTGTTGTTTTGATTATAATGGTTTTGTTATCAGAAATATAGGAGATGCCCCACTTATAGTTACAAGAGTAGAGCTTGTTGACAATGGAGGTGGAATGATAGAGATGGAATCAGAAAAGAGTACACCTTATACTCTTAATAATAACGAATCAACTAAATTGACTATAAGGTATAAACCGACTTCTTTTGGACAGCATAGGGGGAAAATAGTAATTGAATCAAACGATCCTTATGAATCGAATATTGAGGTTTCTATTGTTGCTAGTTCCTTTCAGAAGTGAATATGGATTTGGAAGCAGATAAACTTATTGACGATATAAAGAAGATCAAAAAGGAACTGGGGGGAGAGCTCATTATTCTAACGCATCATTATCAGCGCCCAGAAATAGTTGAATTAGGTGATGAAGTAGGAGATTCTTATTTACTGTGCAAAAAGGCTTTCCAATCAGAAGCTAAATATATAGTATTTTGCGGCGTGAGATTTATGGCTGAGAGTGCAGAGATTTTGAGAAGAGATTCTCAGAGAGTATTTCACCCAGATCCCTTCTCAGGATGTCCTATGGCTGACATGTCTGAGAGTGGAGATGTTATTAGGGCATTTAATGAACTTGATGATGTCTGGGGAAAAGATGCATTTGTACCTGTTGTCTATATGAACAGCTCTGCTGAGGTAAAATCCATTGCAGGTAGGCGTGGTGGGATAATATGCACGTCCTCTAATGCTGATAAAATAATATCGCATGTCTTTTCAATGGGCAAGAAGGTAATATTTATACCTGATGAATATCTAGGGTTTAATACTTATAAAAGACTTGGTAGAGGTTTGGAAAATATTGCATTTTGGGATTTCTCTCTTCCATTGGGTGGAAATAAAGCTGATGAGTTGAGAAAAAAAGATTTTGTGTTATGGAAGGGATATTGCCATGTTCACACATTCTTTACAAGAGAACATGTGTTAGAGGCTAGAAGGAAATTTAAGGGGTGCCGAATTGTTGTTCATCCAGAATGTAAACCTGAAGTGGTAGACAATGCTGATGCCAGTGGTTCAACAGAGTATATCGTAAGGTACGTTAGAGAATCTCCTGTCAATTCGACTATTATTATAGGAACCGAGTTGAATCTTGTTAGAAGGCTCGCAAATATTTATAAGGATAGAAATATATTTGAGCTTGCACGCTCTATGTGTCCAAACATGTTTAAAATAACCCTGTCAAAACTCAAAGTTACACTCGAGAATATTCCTAATAAAAATCGTGTTGAATTGCCTGATGATATAAAGGAGTACTCCAGAGAGGCTTTA
This sequence comes from Deltaproteobacteria bacterium, assembly GCA_026416535.1. GTDB lineage: Bacteria > Myxococcota > SpSt-1050 > SpSt-1050 > SpSt-1050 > SpSt-1050. Next base: position 35,088 of record JAOAFA010000098.1, on the reverse strand, counting down.
AGTAGAATGTTAAATATTGTTGGCTAGATCTACAATAAACTTAATACTATTTTCTTTAGACTCTCAAGATGAAATGGCTTTTGGAGAAAATAAGAATTTGGTATAAGTCTCCCTTCTTTAGAGGCAAAATCTTTTACATAACCCGATATGTAGATTATCTTCATGTTGTTATTATTTTTGTAAATCTCCTCAGAAAGCGCTATGCCGTCTATTATAGGCATTTCTATATCTGTAATCAGTAAATGAATATCATAGTTAATCATTCTGGCTAACCTGAGTGCCTCTAGACCGTTCGATGCCGTTAAGATGTTACATTTAAGGTCTTTAAAGAATATCTCCAAGGGTTGTTTTACATAAGGGTCATCTTCTACAATAAGGATATTTTTCGCTTTGTTAGCCAAATATGGCCTTTTATCAAGCTCCTTCGATGTATCTTCAAGTTTGGGTAAAATTATGACAAATCCGATTTTGTCTTTAACTTTATCAGTATATATATATCCACCATGAAGCCTTATAATTTTGTTTATTATGGGTAATTTGATGTCTAGTTGTTCAGCTATTTCATTTGGTAATCTTATTTCAAAGATGTCGTTAGTTAATATGTCTTCTGAGATAGGACTATCTGTCATAATTTCAATTTTTATCATTTCTTTCTCGTAGTCATTTTTTGTATTTTTATCTCTATCTGTACTAGAGATAAAGAAATATATCTGTGAATCGAATAAACTTCTGTTTATAATATATCTTGTACAGATTTCTATTGCCTCGCAAAGTTTGTCTTTGTCGCACAAGATATTTGTATCCTCAGGGCATTTATTCGCACTCAGTAATTTTCCAGACTTTTCTTGTATTATACTAGAAATTTTTTGATAAGCGGTTTCATATAGATCCAGAATTTGAAGCTCTTTTTTATTTAGTGGCTCGAAGTGTGAGTATAACATAACATATGATGCTAATTGACTACCTTTTGTAATAGAAGAATCTATTCGGTTTAGGTATTCTTCTATTTTGCTATTTGGATCTATGTTTGATCTTATAATTTCGATATAGCTTTTTATACTAAACAAGAGATTATTAAAGTCATGGGCTAATTGAGTAGCAAATCGCGAGATATATTCATATTTTTGGGCCTTTGTGAGCATTAACTGATTTTTCTTTATAGCCTCTTCATTTTCCCTTTGCCTTCTTAGTAGTGCAAAATTAGATGTGGCAACACTCACATCAGATGCTATGCTTTTAAAATATTCAGCATTTTTGAAAAAATCTTTTTTATCTGAAGCGATGCAAAAAATGGAATGAATCCTTTGATCGACGATGATTGGAATAAATATGATTGATTTATAACCATTTTTAATTAGTAAGGATTTAAGGGTGGATTCTATATTTGATGATTCTACGTTGTTGATGGTTTCAATTTCCAAATCTAAATAACATAGTGTTAGTGGATTATTTGTTTTATCATTTTCTGTGATTTTGGTAGAATTTAAAAAAGCGGATAATTCGTCATCTCTAAGGGCTTTGTTTATAACTAATAGGTCTTTTTCATCATCTTTGACGACATAAAATACATTTTTTATATTCCCTTCTTGACCAAAGAGTTTTATGAGATCTTCTATCATTTGTTCTTCTGTCTTTGAACGGGATATAACTTTGTTTATATTACCTATAAGTGCCAGTATTTTGTTCCTTTCCTCAAGCTCCTTTTGTATATCAATGAGATCTGTTATGTCTTGTGAAACACCAGCACATCCGCTGATCTTTCCTTCATAATTGATAAAAGGTCTATAATAAACAATGTAGTGTCTATTCATTACCTTTATTTGATAAGAACCGGATTCCCCAGTCATAGCGAGCAGAGCATGTTTTATAACAGGATGTTCAGGATCTGTAGTATTAAACAGTTCAAACAAGGTCTTCCCTATTAAATCATCCTTAGAAATCTTTAGATAATTTAGGACTGTGCCATTTAGGTATGTTACTTTCAGATTGTCATCAACAGTCCATATTAGAGTAGGTAATTGTTCTGTTATAAGGGCAAGCCTTGACTCCGTTTCTATTTTCCTTATTTCTTCTTCCTTCTGTTGAGTAATATCTCTAATTATTTTAGTTATACCTTTTATTTCTCCGGACTTATCCTTCACGGGTTCGCTTTTCACAAGTAGGTGCCTGCCATCTAAGAGTTGTATCTCAGTTTCCGTTGATTCGCCAGTATTTAGTGTCTTTTGTACTGGGCAATTTTCACAAAAAGTGTCTTTTGAGTAAAAAACTTCATAACATCTCTTGCCTATGATTGTTTCCAACGGTTTCGAGTTTAGAAACCTTTCACCTGATTTGTTTAGCCATCTTATATTTTGATTTTGGTCTAAGTAGATAATAGCATCTTCTATACTATCCAATATCTGTATAAGGTTTTTAGGAAGATATGTCGCTAGTAGATTAAAAAATTCTGAGTCTATAACTGCAATATGTTCGTATCTTCTGCCTCTTATTATAAACTTTTGAACGATAATATTAGTATAAATATAAGTTCTTGATTTGCTAAAGATATACCCAGTTAGGTATTTTATAACATCTTTGTCTTGACTATTTAGAAATTTTTCAATCTCGATGAAGGTATCTTTTTTAAATATTTCACTTAAATGTTTTCCTGCTACAAATATAATGTCACCGTAGCCTAACGTATTTAGAAATTTTTCATTACAATATATGATGATCTCTTCTTCAGAAGTACAAAATGCAAAATAGTTGTATTTTGCTAAGGCTGTTTCAATAGAATCGGAGTTTTTAATCCTTTCTCTCCATTTTTTGAGAAATGAGAAGTTGTAATAGATTAGGAAAGCGATAAGGACTGTTACAATACCCACTTCCCTGAATATGGCCTTTGTCCCTACTGGAAGTCCTATCAAAATAAAGGTAATCCATGTTGTAACTAACCCCAGAAGAACCACAAGTGCTGTCTTTTCCTTTTTTCCCATAGTAAAAATCTTATTTTTAATTTGTTTATAAGTCAAGTTTTTGTATAGATTGTATAAACATTCGTGGCATTCCTATGTCTTTAACTAAATAAACATCTGCGTAATGATTCATTACTCCCATTTAACTTTTTGGGCATTGCTTTTTGAAACTAAGTATCTTTTTGGTTTGACTTAGGTAGATAGTTGTTTTATATCTTTCATGCCTAAAGATGGGAGATCTTTTTATGGGTTTTGAAAGAACCATAGAGGAGATAAATGAAAAAATAAGAAGTGGGAAAGTAGTAGTTGTTACGGCTGAGGAAATTATACAGATGGCCGAAAGAGACGGATATGACAATACTTTTAAAAAGGTAGACGTAGTTACAACTGGCACGTTTGGACCGATGTGCTCTTCTGGTGCTTTCATCAATTTTGGGCATTCTGACCCCCCTATTAAAATGCAGAAGGTGTGGCTTAATGATGTGCCAGCGTATGGCGGGATAGCGGCTGTGGATGTTTATATTGGAGCAACTGAATTATCGGAGACAAAGGGGTTTGAGTATGGTGGAGCCCATGTAATAGAGGACCTTATCTCTGATAAGCCTGTGAAATTAAAGGCGATCTCTTATGTTACGGATTGTTATCCTCGTAGAGAGATAGAAACGTATATTAATCGAAAGATGTTAAATCAGGCTTATTTGTTTAATCCAAGGAATGCATATCAAAATTATGTTGTGGCTGTAAATACATCTGATAGGACTATCTATACTTATATGGGTATTTTATTCCCTAAAATGGCAAATGCTACATATTGTTCTGCTGGACAGCTTAGTCCCCTCATTAATGATCCATTTTATGATACCATAGGTATCGGAACTAAAATATTTCTTGGAGGTGCTCAGGGATTTATAGTGTGGGAGGGGACCCAGCATGCCCCTTCAGTTGCAAGAAATGAAAGGGGCATACCTATTGGAGGGGCTGGGACAATAGCAGTTATTGGTGATTTGAAGACGATGAGTAGAAGATATATTAGAGCTGCTGTATTTGAGAGATATGGGGTTTCAATTTACATTGGACTGGGAATCCCAATACCTATACTAAATGAAAAGATCTTCAAGAATGTTCTTGTAAGAGATGAAGATATCCATGTACCGGTAATAGATTATTCTGTTGGTAGGAGGAAGAGGCCGGTTCTTGGGATTGTGAATTACAAACAACTTAGATCCGGTTCAATCACTATTAGGGGTAAAGAGATTAAAACTGCTCCAATCTCTAGTTATAAGATGGCTCGGGAGATTGCCCAAGAGTTAAAGACGTGGATACTTAATGGGAAGTTTTTTCTGACAAATTATGTGCATCCGCTACCTAAGGAGCAGAATGTTAAGTCACTTGATATTAATACCATCGATGACCTCGAGGTTGAAGTATGAAGAGAGATGTAAAGGGGAAAAATCAAAAAGATGTCTTTACTAAAAGGGTTATGCTTACTTTTTCTCGAAGATTGGTCAGCAAACCAGTTATGTATAGATTGATTAAGGAATATGATATAGCCATAAATATATTGTTTGCAAAGGTCTTACCTAATGAAACTGGTAAACTTGTTGTGGAATTTTCTTCTACTGATGAGAAGAAGATTCAAAAGGGTTTTAGCTTTTTAAAATCACTCGGTGTAAAGATCGAACCGATTAGTAAAGAGATAATTAGGGATGAAGAAAATTGCATCGATTGTGGTGCCTGCACATCTGTATGCCGTTCTCAGGCTTTGTCTATTGATAAAGAGACATTTGAACTCATATTTGATTCTAATAGGTGTGTTCTCTGTGAGATGTGTATTCACGCATGTCCTATGAGAGCAATCAGTATTACTTTCTAAATGGAATATATTGATAGATTCTACAGGCGAGTCTCTAATCCCTCGGACCTGATAAAATTTGAGGTAAAGATTAAGGAATCCGATTTGTTTATATTGTCTCCCGAGGATTTTTCGGAAGATGTTGAGAGATATCTGAGTGAGATAAGAAGAGATCTTGAGGATTATATTAACCGGAACCCCATATTTTTTGAAACTCTTACACCTATATCAATTGAAAAGAACATGCCTCCAATAGCTTTATTGATGGCAATGAGCTCCAGTCAAGTCGGAGTTGGTCCTATGGCGGCTGTGGCTGGGGCAATAGCTGAACTGGTAGGACTGTTTATTTTAAATCAGCTGGAGGAAGATCGCAAAGAGGTTATAGTAGAAAATGGTGGTGATATATTTATGTATACCAAAAGGAGAAGGGATGTTATGATATTTGCGGGAGAATCTCCTTTATCTCAGAGGATAGGGATAAGGATAAATCGACTTAATCAGCCATTGGGGATTTGTACTTCATCGGCTACTGTGGGTCCATCTAAGAGCTTTGGCATAACTGATGCGTGTGTGGTTATAACTAAGAGTGCAGCTCTCTCAGATGCGGCGGCAACAGCCTTTGGTAATATGGTAAAGAAGGATGACGATATAGAGAGGGTTGCTGAGAGGGCTATGAAAAATCCATTTGTAATGGGGATTTTGATTGTAGTGGGTGATAAATTTGCAGCATCAGGAGACATAGAGGTAATTAGATTTTAGGTTTATTCTTTTTATTGCTATTTTATTAGTTATGTGTTAGGGATTAAATCCATATTTTTGGGGAGGGTAGGTAAGGGAGTCTTAAAGTTATAGGAGGGTATAGAGATGATTAAGTTTATGTGGATAATGGCAATGGCTTTTACTCTTTTGGCTTGCGATAAGGCTCAGAATAGATTTAATGAAGCTCAAAGATGTGAAAAATTCGGAGATAGTAAATGTGCGCTTAGAAATTATGTTGATATAGTAGTGAATTTCCCTTCATCTCAATTTACCGAAAAGGCATTTGACAGAATTTACAATATTATTAAAACAAATACGAGAGATTTTACAAGTATAGAAAAGGATGATTTAGAAGTAATGAAGACTTTTTCAGAGAAATTCCCAGATTCAAAGCTTGGTAAGTTTGCTAAAGAATACTTTACAAGGGAAGAACTTAAGAAAAAGATTACTGATAGTATAAGACCTCTTTTAGATAAGATGTTAATTGAAGATTATGAAGGGATTGATTCATTCTTTGCATCAGGCAAAGCTGACGAGAAGTTTTTAAATGCTGTCTCAGTCAAGGATAGAAGAACTGGAATGAGCGTTGAGAGTTTTAATGTGCTAGATGTATTACCAAAGGATGCAGACAATACAGATATTATTCTCTCTAGGAGAGAGTGGTATCCATCCTCTAGTGTTACTGGAGAGGTCAAGTATTTAGTTCATTTAAAGAGGGCAGGTGACAAGTGGCAAATAACAGGATTTGAACTCGCACCTGTTCACTCTATAAAATTGAAATAAGAATTGTGGAGGTAAGTTATGAGAAACGATAGAGATTTAAGGATCGTGGAGATAAGGTCAAGGGAGATATTAGATTCTAGGGGCTTCCCTACTATAGAGACAGATGTAGTACTTGAGTGTGGAGTAATTGGAAGGGCTGCCGTCCCCTCAGGTGCCTCCACGGGTGTTCATGAGGCATTGGAGCTAAGGGATGAGGATAAAGCGCGATATTTGGGAAAGGGTGTGAAAAAGGCAGTGGAAAATGTAAATATAATGGCGAGTGCTGTGATATTACCAAAAAGAATTCCAGCTACGGAGCAAAGAGAAATAGATAAAATTATGATTGAATATGATGGTACGCCCAATAAAAGCAAGGTTGGTGCAAATGCTATTCTATCGATTTCTATGGCAGTAGCGAGAGCGTCTGCCTGTGCCCTTGGGATCCCACTCTACAGATATTTGGGCGGGGTCAACAGCTTTATATTACCTACTCCTTTTATGAATATATTAAATGGAGGTAAACATGGGGATAACCCACTTGAATTTCAAGAATTTATGATTGTCCCTGCGGGTGCGAAAAGCTTTGCCGAGGCGATCAGATATGGTTCTGAGGTATTCCATTCTCTCAAGTCTATTCTTAAATCTAATGGGCTTGGTGTAGCAGTTGGTGATGAAGGAGGATTTTCTCCAAAAGTCTCTAATACAAGAGAGGCGTTGACGCTTATTATGTCCGCAGTAGAAAAGGCAGGACTTAAAGTAGGTAAGGATGTTTTTCTAGCACTTGATGCGGCGGCGAGTGAGTTTTTCAATGAGGAAAAGAGGGTCTATGAAATGAAGACGGAAGGAAGAGATATGGACTCGCTTGGTATGGCAGAATTTTATGTCAAATTGGTTGAGGAATTCCCTATTGTGTCGATTGAAGATGGGATGGCAGAAGATGATTGGGAAGGGTGGAGAATACTTACAGAGAAACTTGGATCCAAGATACAATTAGTAGGGGATGATCTGTTTGTCACCAATATAAACCGACTGAAAGAGGGAATTAAAAGAGGGGTTACAAATTCTATTTTAATTAAGTTAAATCAGATAGGTTCTGTAAGTGAGACCATAGATACTATTAATCTTGCGAAGCGAGCAGGATATACGGCGATTGTATCTCATAGATCAGGTGAGACTGAAGACACCTTTATTTCTGATTTTACAGTAGCTATGGGATGTGGCATGATTAAGACAGGTTCTTTATCCCGTTCGGAGCGTCTGGCTAAATATAACCAACTTATTAGGATTGAAGAAGAGTTGAAAGGTAACGGTGTATTTGCCGGTGTGGATTTTATTAAGAATCTTCATAGATAATGTAAGGAGGATACAATGTTAACAGGCATTTTAGGTAAGAAGGCGGGTATGACAACTCTCTTTGATGAGTATGGGAATGCCCACAATGTAACAGTGATTGTGGCAGGACCTTGTACTGTTGTAAACAAGAGGACCATGGAGAAAGATGGCTATACTGCTCTTCAGCTTGGTTATGAAATAGAAAAACCTAAAAGGCTGACTAAACCGCTCGAAGGCTATTTTAAAAAGCTTAATGTTGCTCCTCATAAGTATTTGAGGGAATTTAGGATTGATAAGACGTCTCTCGATTCATATCAGATTGGTCAGGAGATAAGAGTTGATTCGATATTTACAAAAGGCGAATTTGTAGATGTGACGGGAAGGACAAAGGGGAGAGGTTTTACAGGCGTTATGAAGAGATGGAACTTCGCAGGATTCCCAATGACAAGGGGAACACATTTTTATAGGAGGCATCCCGGTTCTATTGGTAATAGAGAATGGCCTGGAAGGGTTATGAAAGGTAAAAAAATGGCCGGCCATTATGGAAATGAACAAGTGACGATTCAACATATGAAGATTTATAAAATAGATCCAAAAAATAACCTTCTTTATGTTGAAGGGGCTGTGCCTGGACCTGCAGGTGGAGTAGTTGAAATTAGAAAATCTGTTAAGAAAACAGTTAAGCACAAACACTAAAGTCTAATAAAATTTAGTTTTCTTAGGATTTTTATTGACTTGATTTTTGCAAATATGGTATTTACCAAATCCATAACAATTCCGTTAGGAGGAAGAGATGAATAGATTTTGCTTTACCTTTTTATGTTTATTAATAACAGTAGGAGGTATCGGATATATATATGGAAGTGAAAATGAAAGTATAAAGGTTCTTCAAAAGAAGGCATTCCCACTTGATATGAAGTTGGAGGTTGGCTTTGGTGGGGGGATTTCTGTTGCCGATAGGTATTCTCAATCACTTGTGCCAGCTGCGGGGAAATTGATATTTCACCCTTTTGATTTTTTAGGGTTGGGGGGGTTCTTTTTATATACTATGAGCTCTGAGACTAATTTATCAAAGGAATTGAGAAAAATGGGTATGGCTGCTCATGAACCTGAGAGGACAAGAACAAAGTGGTTGACCGGTGGAGAACTGGTTGTATACCCGATCTACGGGAAACTGAGCCTATTTTCGGAAGCGGCTTTTAATTATCATATTTACCTTAGTGGAGGTGGAGGAGTTGGCAACATAGTAGCAACAAATTACCAAAATGACACTGAGAGATCCTATGGGACAAAACCTGTTTATACACTAGCAGGTGGTATGCAATTGCATCTTTTTAAATTTGGTGAAAAGAAAAATAAGTATGTGGACCTAAAGTTTGAATGTAGATATTTTGGTTATACCGTAAAAGCCGATGAAAGTTGGTTTGAGGGGGAAAAGAACAAACCTGAACCTCCATCAAATTCTGCGCAACATAGACTTGTGTTATCTATGGCATATCTATCGTTCCTCTTTTAAGGTGGAGGAGGGAGTATAATGAGAAAATTTACAATCTTTGTTGCAATCTTTTTTATATCTCTCTCGGTTTTGAACGCACAAAAAAAGGAGGAAGAACTAAAATTATCAGCTTCGGTTAAAAAAATAATAGATGAGTATAACGTTGGTAATTATGTCTCAGCAGCTTATAAGTTCTTTGATGTGTATGAAAATGATACAAATCAAGCAAATCAATTAGCTGCGGAGTATTTCGTGGGATCTTCATTATCCAAGATAGGATTATATGGGCCCTCTGTATACTTTTTTGCAAGTATTTTAAAGACTGGGGCAAATCATCCATTTTACCTCAAAGCTATAGAAGGTCTTTCTGAAGCAGCTCGTAAGTTAAAGGATGATCTTGTAATACCTGAATTGCTTCTAAGGTACTACTCGCCTGAATTTCAAAAGCTACCACCAGAAACTTTAAATCATATTAATTATTTAGTAGGGGAACTGTCTTTTAGGAAAGGTAGAGTAGGGGAGGCTGAAAGGTTTTTTGATGTAATAGGTAGAGATAGTAAATATTTTTACAAAGGTTTGTACATAAAGGCTATATTAAGAGTGAGGGCACAAAAGGTAGAGGAGGCTAATGAAATATTTCTGGAAATATACAATGCGCTTCCATTTAAGGAAGGGAAACTTGTAAAAAATACTAACCTTGTAGCTGATAGAGACCTTATATTAGTTAGAAATTTGGCTATTATGGGTCTTGCAAGAAATTATTATTCTCTAGGTATGTACCAAGAAGCTGCAAAATATTATGAGATGATCGAAAGATTTGACTCTGAATGGATTGACTCTGTTTTTGAAGGTGGATGGACATACTATCAGTTAAAGGACTACGGTAGGGCTATAGGTGCAACTCATACATTGTTGGCTCCTGGTTTGAAAGAACAGTTCTTCCCTGAAACTTATATATTAAGAGCAACAGTTTATTTCGAGAATTGCCTTTATGATGAGGCAAAGGAGACATTAGAGGAGTTTTATAGGAGATATAAAGAAATGCCCGATAAATTAAAACCTATTGTCTCAGACCCCACAAAACCACCAGAGTACTTTTTTGATATGATGATAAGTACAGCTATTTCTGAAAAGACTGAGATACCACAGGAAGTTAGAAGATTTTTGTTGAAAAATCCGAGATTGCAAAAATTTATCTATTTTATACTAGAGCTTGACAAAGAAAGTGATATGACTAATAAGATAGCCTCGTTTAAGGATTCTCGGATAGGTAATTTTATCAGAGGTAATATCAGGCAACAAAGAGAACTCCTTGTAAAGATAGTCGGTAAGTGGATTCAGATTAGGCTTGTGGATTTACATGATTCTCTCATAGATTTTCTTAATCAGGCACAGCTTATTGATTTTGAAACTGTTAATGCCCAGAGGAAACTTCTTCAGTCCTCGGGGGAGGTACAAGATGTAAAACAAGGGGTAACTCAGGTAAGTAAAAAGCCAAAATTAAAAAGACCAAAGGTTGATTCTGACAAAGTCGATTTTTATGACTTTAACGGGGAATATTGGAAAGATGAGTTTGGATATTATTATTATTTACTAAGAGATGAATGTAAAAAGTGAGAGTGTAACTATGAAAAGAGTAGCTATTTTAATTTCATTAATTATTTCGATTTTCTTTACTTGTTCCATTTTTATTTCACCACTTTCTTTTGCCCAGGAATCTAAGGGGGAGAAGAAAGAGAAGAAAGGGAAGGCCGAGAAAGAGAAAGAAGAGAAGAAGAAGACCCCTGCTGGGCCGGCTAAGATTGATATGCCGAAACCTGAGGAGAAAGAGGTCTCGAGAGATGAGCTCGCGGATAAGAAGAGGGATGAGGCGATTAAGATGCTGAAAGACATAATTACAAGATTTGAAAAGGGTCCGAAAAAGGCTGATGTTATGTTTCAACTTGCTGAGCTCTACTGGGAGAAATCAAAATATGTCTATTTTCAGGAGATGTATGAATATGAAAAGAGATTAGATGAGTGTAATAAAAAAACGAAAGACCTGAAAGCATGCGAAAAGATAAAGATAAATACTAGGCAGTCAGAGTTATATAGGAAACAGGCTTTAGATATTTATGAAAAAATAATTAAAGAGTATCCTGATTACCCAAGAAAAGACGAGGTTCTATTTGTATTGGGGTACAACCTTTATGAAATGGGGAAGAAAAATGAAGGTGTTAAGTATTACTGGGAGTTGATTAAGAAGTATCCGAAGAGTAAATATGCACCCGATGCTTATCTCTCTTTGGGAGAACATTTTTTCAACAATAACGAGGTATTTAAGGCCGTTCAGGCCTATGAGAAGGCCTTGACATTTAACGATCCTAAAATAACCGTGGTTGCTCTTTATAAACTTGCTTGGTGTGATTATAATCTTGGGGAATATGAAAAAGGGATAGAAAAGTTAAAACAGGTTGTTGCATTTGCTCAAAAAGAGGGAGATAAGACCAAGATAAGACTTGAAAGAGAGGCATTAAATGATTTGGCATTGTTCTTTTCTCAGGTAGATGCAGTAGATGAGGCGAAGGATTATTGGGAGAAGGTAGCGGGTCGGCAAAAGCTAAAAGATTTGTTAAAAACGCTTGCGAGAGTCTATGATGACCAAGGGAAGTATGACCAGGCAATAAAGACATATAGGCTTGTTATAAATGAATTTCCAAACGCACCGGAGTGTCCTGAATTTCAAAGTAATATAGTTCAAAATTATAAAAAACTAAACAATACTGAAATGGTGAAAAAGGAGATTAGAAGATTAGTAGACCTTTATAAACCAAATTCACCATGGGCGAATCAAAATGCCGAAAACAAATTTGCCCTTGAAAAGGCTTATGAGTTGACAGAAGAGGCATTAAGAGACATTGTGCAGGAATATCACAGAGAGGCTCAGAAGACAAAAGATGTTAAGACCTATGCCCTTGCAAGAGATATTTATAAGGAGTATCTTGATAACTTTCCAAAGGCAGAACATTCTTATTCTATGAGGTTCTTCTACGCCGAAATACTTTGGGCACTTCAAGACTATGAAAACGCGGCTATTAATTATGCGCTTGTGGTGAAACAGGATCCAAAGGGAAAATATTCAGTGACAGCTGCCTATAATAGGGTTCTTGCCTATGAAAAAATGGTAGAAATTATGGAGAAGGGTCAGAAAGCCGAAACTCTAAAAGAGGGGAAGGTTGATGAGAAGAAGAGCAAGGGAGCAGTAAAGAGAGTCGAGAAATTTATTAAACTTGAGAAAGGTAAGACATATGAGAAGAAAGAGATTCCAAAGATAGAATTGGAGCTGGCTAAGGCTTGTGATGAATTTACGCAGCTCGCCCCCAATCACAAAGAATTTTTTGCAGTTAAATTTAAGGCTGCTACTATTTATTATAAGTACAATCATTTTGATGAGGCATCAAAGAGGTTTGGGGAATTTATTGAGAAATTCCCAGACAATAAATTTGCCCTTGGCGCTGCAGATATGATTTTAAACTCCTATGAGATAAAAGAGGATTGGGCATCTCTGTTTTTTTGGGCAAGTAAATTTATAAAGATTAAACCGCTTGCATCTCAAAAGGATCCAGCTGAAAAGAACAAGCTTTATCAAGCTCATTTACAGGAAGTGATTGAGGGGTCTGCTTTTAATATGATAATCGACATGCAAAAGAAGGGGAAGACTCTTGATGCCGCAGTTGCGTTTAGAGATTATGTTAATAAATATCCTCAAGCCAAGCATACGGATAGAGCATTAAATAACGCACATATCCTATTTGCAGACGCTAAGTATATAGATAAAGCCATCGAAGCTGCTCTACTTTTGGTTGAGAAGTTTCCGAAGTCAGAGTTTTATGAGCCGACTTTTTATAAGCTTGGCTATTATTATGAGAAGATTGCTGATTTTGTGAATGCTAGCAAATATTATGAGATTTATTTTGAAAAACTAAAGAAAAAGACCAAGGAGGCAGGAGATGCTATTTATAACGCTGCTTTGTTTAGAGAGGCGACTGGTGACCTAAAGGGGGCAATTGCAAATTATCAGACTTATATTAAGGCATTTCCCACAAATAAAGATGTTATTCAGGTGCAGATGAAAATTGCTTCAATATACAATGAAATGAAAGACTATGAAAAGGCAAAGGCTATATACAAAGGTATTGTGGGAAAACCTAAGGAGGCCAACATAGCTGATATAATTGAAGCCCAATATGAAATGGCGATGATTTACAAAAAGCTGGGGCAAATACCTGCCTATGAAAAGGAACTACAGGCACTTTTGAAAATTGCTGAAAAGTTGAAAAAAGGTGATGCAAGTGAGAAGACTTTTTACTACATAGCAAACGCCAGATTTTTACTTACTGATTCTGCCTTTAAGAACTATATGTCATTAAAACTTCAGCTCCCTGAGAGTGTAATGAAAAAACAATTAAAAGAGAAGGCAGAAAAGCTTGATAAGTTGGTTAAAGAATATACAGCTATTCTGCAAATGGGACAAGGGGATGTTGGTATTGCTGCTCTATGTCGTATAGGTATGATGTACCAGGATTTTACAAAGACATTGCTGGAGGCGCCTATTCCTAAAAACTTAAATGAAGAACAAAAAGAGATATATATTGCCGAGCTTCAAAATATGGCCTTTCCAGTTGAAGAGAAGGCTATAGAGGCATATGAAAAAAGCCTTGCTAAATCGTATGAGCTGAGTATTTATAACGAGTATTCCAGGATAGCACAAGAAAGGTTAGACGGATACAAACCTGGCTCTTATCCCGATCTTCCAGAAACAAGATATGTAGCCAAAGAATATTTCTATGGGCAGTTGTTCTATCCATCATTAACGACAAAAGTAGAAGAACCCCCCAAAAAAGAGGAGAAAACCAAGGAAGAAGTGAAAAAGGAAGAGGGTAAGAAATCAAAGGAGGAGGGTAAGGAAGAAGGTGAGGGAGAGACTGAGAAAGAGTCAGACGAAGAAGTATCCGAACCGCAGGATAAAGAAAAATCACCCGAGGAATAAAATTATGAGAGGTAATTCAATAATGAGAGTAAAAAGTCTTTATTGTTTGTTAATTGGGTTGATAGTTTTTATTTATGGCTGCCCGCCACCGAAAGTGGAGGCCCCAACGGAAAAACAAATTAAAGTTGTAGAATCTTCGCCAGAAGATGATTTTCTAAGAGGTGTTCAACTCTATAATCAAGGTAACTACTCGGAGGCAATGAAAGCCTTTTCTGATGTGGTTAGGAAGGATCCAAAGAATTATAAGGCATATTTAAATCTTGCTGCTATACAGGTTAAGATGGACAATATCATGGAGGCACTGTCTTATTGTGATAAGGCTATTAATGTAGATCCAACGAATATAGAGCCTGTCCTAGCTAAAGCGTTGATTTACAAAGAGGCAGGTAAATTTAGTGAAGGAATAAAATTTTTGAATGAAATGCTAAAAAAGTTTCCCAACAATAGTAAGATTTTAAATAATATAGCAGTATTTTATCGTTTGAGCAAAGAGTATCAAAAGGCAGAGGCAGTGATTAGAGAACTATTATCTAGGGATCCAGACAATGTTGAGGCTTATAAAAATCTATCTTTAATTTATTATGACCAGGGTAATTATAAACTTGCAAAACTGACATTGGGAAATGCAGGCAAGCTTGATCCCAAAGACGCCTCTATTAGAAACAATCTTGGAATGATAGCTATAAAGATGGAGGATTATGTCTCAGCAATGGGATATTTTAGAATGGCAATTGAGCTTGATCCCAATAATATTGAAGCACATCAAAATCTCGGAACCGTAGCACTTCACTTTAAGGATTACAATGCAGCTTTTAATCACTTTAAAGTTGTTGCGGCATTGGAGCCACATAATGAGAATGCCCATTTCCAGCTTGCTCTCTCTTTAATAGGATTGCAGAAACCTCAGGAGGCAATGAATAAACTCGAAGAGGTAATAAAGTTGAATCCAAAAAGATACGAGGTATTTTATTATCAGGCATTTGTAAATCATACATATCTAAAAAAGATAGATGAGGCTATTGAGCTTTACAAAAAGTTTGTATCTTCGGCGACCAAGGATAATGACTTGAAACAAAAAGCAATAGCGATGATTGCAAAACTGGAAGAGCAGAAAAAGCAGGCTGAAATACAGAAAAGAATGTTAGATGAGCAGGAAAGAAAAATGAAAGAGGAAGAGGCGAAGAAGAAGGCTGAAGAAGAAAAGAAGAGACAAATGGAAGAAAAGTTTAAAGAATTAATTGGGAAAGTAGAAGCTTTAATCTCTGAAGGTAAGCTGCAAGAGGCAAGAGATAATCTATTAGAATGTTTAAAAATTAAACCTGATGATAAAGAAGTAAAGTCTAGGCTCAAAGTTATCGAGGATAAAATTAGGGAAGAGGAATTAGCAAGGAAAAAGGCAGAGGAAGAGACTAAAAAACGGGCTGAGGAAGAAAAGAAAAAAGCTGAGCAGGAAAAAGGGATTAAGGAAGAGGAAGAGACCACGAAAAAAAGTGTAGAGGATAAAAAATCTACTTTACTAGAGGAGGCAAAAAAGAAGGAAGAAGAGAAGGCGAGCTCAGGAAGTGAAAAATCAAAAGAGCCAGAAAAAGACAAGCAGCAAGATTCAAAAAATGAGGAGAGCAAAGAAAAGCAAGAGGGTCAACAATGAATGTCATGAATTTGTGGAATTTTCTTAGAATGTTTGGTATAATGTAGCTTAGTATAGGAGGTAGTTATGAGGAAAACTATATCTTTATTTGTACTTCTCTTAATGTTTACCTCATATGTATATGCTCAAGAGCCTGGTCCGGGAGATAAGATTGTATATAAACAGAAAACAATCATTGACTTTTCTGATGTTACGATACAGGGTGAATTAAAGAAACCAGATGGTTCTTATATCTCATCACGAAAAGAGGCTCAGTTTGGTAGATTAATAAAGGTTAGAGAGAATTTTGAACCAGAGCTTTTTAAGTCAGTAGATAAACTATAAAACGCATAAAAGAGTGAGGTTATGATGAGATACAGATTTTTGGTAAAGAGTCCTGATGGTAAAGAGGACATATTTGAATTTGAAAAAGAGAGTATAATTGTTGGTTCATCTACGGCTGCTAATATTAGGTTAGAGTCCGAGAATGTGAGTGGTCTCCATTGTATGATAAGGGTGAATAAAGAAGGAAATCTCAGTTTGATGGATATGGGTTCTAAGAGCGGTGTCTTCGTGAATGGTGAAAAAGTAAGAGAAAAAACTTTGAGCAACGATGATATAATCAAAATTGGTGAGTACGAAATAAGACTTGTTCTTGAGGATAAGTCATCTATTGATGAAAGAGTTGAGCAAGTAGCCAAAAGTGATAGGACCAAAAACGTAGTAATAAAAGATAAAGAAAAGAAGGCGAAGAAGATAAGAAGGAAATCCGCTGACTCGCTAGAGATGTATGTCTCTGTAAAAAGGCTGGAGGAAGATAAGGCTGATGAGATTAATAAAGTGCCTGATGTAATAGTGAGATGGTTAGGTGGAATAATAGGCGAAGTGGCCATCATTGGCAAAAAGTCCGAGATTAACATAGGGACATCTGAAGATAATGATTTTGTTATACCAGAGGAATATATAAAATTTGACAGATTCCAACTAATAACTACTGAGGGTTCTTCTCATGTTGTCAATGTTCCGGAAAACTGGGATGTTATTCAATTCGTTGACGGTAAAAGAGTGGAGACTGATACCAAGAAAAATATTCAATTGAGGCTAAACGAGGTAATAGTTCTTAAAAATGGTCCGATTGACATTATAATTAGATATGTCCATCCCAAGAGCGCGCCCAAGCAAGATTTGCTTAAAAACATGGACTATAGGTTTGCTCAATGGCTGATATCCTCGATCCTCTTCTTGGCAATAACTTTGTTTATCATGGTAGTATTTTTCAAGGATACTCTAACAACACCACCTGAGGATTTGCAAAAGAGTTTAAATAGATTTGCAAAAGTTGTCGTAAAAGAGGCTCCAAAGAAGGTTGAAAAGAAGGAACTTGAGATGAAGGCAATAACTGAAAAGAAGATTGGCAAGGTAATTGATGAAAAAAGGCCTCCAGTAAAGGGTCCAAATATTGCTGATCCAAATAGAAGAGTAGAAAACAGGAAGATAGCCCTAAAATCCGGAATATTGGGGATTTTGAGAGGGGCGGGGGGTAATCCCGCTATGAATTCTATATTTGGTGCGGGATTAGGGGCTGGTATCAATAATGCATTGGGTGGCCTACACGGAACGATGATGGGTGATTCTGGGGGTCTTGGTGGTTTGGGTTCAAGGGGTGGAGGTGGGGGAGGTGGTGTAGCGGCACTCGGTGGAATCGGCATTGGGGGAGGTAAAAGTAGGAGAGCTCACGGAGATTTTAATCTCGGTGCAGGAGGCAAGTCCGAAGAGGCTGTATCCACAGGAAAACTCGTGATGGTGGGTGGCCTTGATAAAGATGTAGTTGCTAAAGTGATTAAACGCTATTGGGCACAGATCAAGTATTGCTATGAGAAGGAGCTTAGTAAAAATCCTAATTTGTATGGTAAAATAGCTGTTAAATTCACAATATCTTCAAATGGTTCTGTATCTGAGGCTGAGATTGAACAAACGGAGATGAACAATGCTGCCGTAGAAGACTGCATTATTAGAAACATAAAAAGGTGGATGTTTCCTGCTCCTAAAGGTGGTGGTATAGTAGTAGTAAGATATCCGTTCATATTTAAAAGTGCTGGTCAGTAACCTTTTATTAAGAGGGAGAAATATATGGTAAAGATAAAAAAGGAATTAGGAGGTGTTATAACATTTATCGCAAGTTTTTTATTTACTTTTAATATATATTCCGCAGAGCCATATACAGGGTTGATGAGTGAAGTTAATCCTGGATTGTTTTTTACAATAGGTGGGAATAGAAGCTACTCTAACTCCGAACCTTACTTTAATTTCATTTTAGGATACTCGTTTAACAAATCGAGTATGGCAGGGCTATCTTTCGCTACCTCTATGGTTTCCAATAATGCAGTTGAAAAGAAGACCGGCGATTTAGAAAAAGATAAGGTAAATTATGATAATTTTACCCTTATCTTTACAAACCTGGCTTATCAATATAAGATTTCAGCAGGAACAGATATCTTTATCCCCATAAAGTTATTTGGAGGTGGGGTTTTGTTATCACCAGTACCAAATAATAAAGGTTCTTTTTTGCCAGATTTTGGTTTAGCTACAGGTATTGGTTATGATTCTTATAGGAAAGGATTAAGGCTTGGTGTTGAATTTGCTTTTTCTTATATCCTTAACATAAATACTAAAGCGGTCATGATTTATCCATCAATAAAATATGTCTTTTGACAAAAAAGCCTAAAAAAGTCAATTTATATTCCGTAATTAAATTATGAAATCAAGTGGATTTGGAGATTTTTTATTGGGTTTAACAAACACTTATATTCTGGAGAAGCTCAGAATTGAGGATTCTAAAAAAGTTGAGATAGAATTAAAAAAAAGGTTATACGAAAGTGAGTATAATGATATAATTAAGTTCTTTGAAAAACGCAAAAAGCTAAGACTTATAAAGATTAATAGTTTTATAGATCAATTCTTGGATACCGAGGATTTTCGAGTCTTTCGTTCGGGTGCTAGCTTAAGACTTAGATACAAAGGTGGAGGTAAAAATGTGTATCTACAATATAAAGGTCCCGGATTTGTATTGAAGAATATATTATTTAGGTCTGAGTTTTCGTCTAAGAAGATTACCTCATTGGTAAAAGAAGAGGGTCATAGGGAACTAATTCATTTTACTGAAAAAAGTTTTATGTGGATAATAGAGAATGCAGTAGATGGGGATATGAGAAGATCTATGTATAAACACCTTGGGGCAGATACGATTAAGAATATTAAGATAGGCCCTGTCATATGTTTTTATAAAAAATTAAAATATGAATATGACATAAGCGATGATATTTATCTTGAACCATCTCTTGATTTTTTAAGTGCTTTCCATATAAGCAAAGATTCCTTTCATCCTATGTCAAGTTTTTATGAGTACGAAAATGAAATAAAATCACGAAAAAATGAACTGTTATTAAAAATAAAGAGTATAGAATCCTTACTTGAATTTGAAGATGATTTGAATAAAAGATTCAAGCTTATCTATGAACTATCTGACAAATACCATAGAATAATGAGCTATTTTGTAAAACCGAATAAATAGCTTGTTTTAACAGAAATATAACACTATTTTAACAAAATTGATGTATATATGGAGCGTAGTCATATGAGTGGTGAGTATATAAAACTGCTATTTAACAGAGATTTGAGCTGGCTCTCCTTTAACAATAGAGTACTAGAAGAGGCGGCTGATGACACTGTTCCATTACTGGAAAGGCTTAGATTCTTGACAATTGTGAGTTCTAACCTTGATGAGTTTTTTAAAGTCAGGTTTGCAGAGTTATCAAAGATATTTAGGAAATATCCAACGAAGAGGCTACCTGATGGATATCCTGTAAATAGAGTCATATTTCAGGCAAGAGAAGAGGTTGTGAGGCAAAAAAATCGGCAGGCAGAGTTGTTTAATGTAATAATGTCAAAACTCAAAAGTGAAGGTATTATGATTTATTACGAACCTGATATTATCAGTGATGATATTGATAAACAGGTTATGGCAAAGTTGCCTAAACTAAATATAGTGATAAGGAAGCTAAACGAACCGATACCAGAGTTAAAAAGTGAAGCCATATATATATACGTCAGGTTTGTTGAGGAATACGCAATTGTAGAATTCGATACAACTGACAACAGATTAATAAAAGTAGAAGATGAAAAGTATAGGTTATCTTTGGTTTTGATTGAGAGGTGGATCATCTCTCACATAAGGCAATTTTTTCCTCAGAGGGATATTATCGAGGCATTTCCATTTAAAATTATTAGAGAACATAACATATCTTATGAGTTTGATGAAGAGTCGCTTGATAATTTTGTTGAAAAAGGAATTAAGAGTAAGAGGATACCTCGAGTAGTAAGGCTTGAAGTCGATTCTCCCGTATATCCTGAGGGTGCTATTTTCATAGCCTCAGCACTCAGAATAGACTCTATCTCTATTTATAGATTTAGCATGCCCTTAAATCTCAAATCCTTTAGTATCGTCCTCGATTATGAAGGATTTGATGATTTGAAGTATCCAAAAATTACCCCAGTTATTCCAACACCTTTTAATAAACCCGGAAAGATCCTTGATCTAATTCAAAAACATGATGTATTACTGCACCATCCCTATGATTCTTTTGATATTGTTGTGAATTTTATCAAGGAAGCGAGTACCGATCCTAATGTTACTGATATTTTTCATGTCATATATAGGGCCGGTGAAAAGTCAATGCTACTAGAGTTTCTTAAGCAGGCAGCTAACTCTGGGAAGAATGTATATGTATATGTTGAAATAAAAGCTAGGTTTGATGAAAAAACAAACCTCAAATGGATGAAAGAACTAAAGAGTGCAAAGGTTAAAGTTATTCCGCCCTTAAAGGACTACAAGGTGCATAGCAAAGTAACTCAAATTGTGATGCATAGAGGACAAAAAACGATATATTTGACACATTTGGGGACAGGCAATTATCATCCGACTACGACGAGGCTTTATACAGACTTAGGATTATTAACATCCAATCAGGATATTGGACAAGAGGTTCATGTTTATTTTAACAGATTGGCACAAGGTAAACAACTACCATATTTTAAACACTTATTAGTTGCCCCTGCTAACTTGAGAACAGCCATATTGCGACTTATAAGAAACGAGATAATTAATCAAATAAAATATGGCAATGGGCTTATAATAGCAAAGATGAATTCTCTTGTTGATCCTGATACTATTAATGCACTATACAATGCCTCCATGAGTGGTGTAAAAATATTTTTGATTGTAAGGGGGATGTGTTGCTTAAAACCTAATATTAAGGGTATTAGTGAAAACATAAGAGTATCAAGTATCATAGACAGATTTCTTGAACATTCAAGGATATTCTATTTTCACTCTAATGGCGAGGAAAAGATATATCTATCTAGTGCTGATTGGATGCCTAGAAATTTTTATAAAAGATATGAAATAGCATTTCCAATTTATGATGAACTCTTAAAGAGATATGTAAAAGATGTCATTCTTGAAACAGCTTTATCTGACAATGTGAAGGCAAGAATTTTACAACCAGATGGTAGCTATGTGAGGATAAGGCCGGCTCAGGGTGAGAAATTGATAAGATCTCAGTTCCAATTTGTCTCGCTTGCAGAGAGTTCTTATAGGGGAACGATATTAGAAAAGAGAATAGATTTTTAAATGAACCTTTTTAGAGAGGATGGTTTGATATGAAGGTTTTATTTGTTAGACATGCTTTGGCAATGGATAAAAAGAAGTTTGCACAAACCAAGAAAAAAGATTCGGAACGACCTCTTACTGCAAAGGGATTAAAAGATATCAATAGGGTTGGAAAAATCCTAAAGAAAATTATAGTTAATGAGGTTGACAAGATTTACTCAAGCCCTTATTTAAGGGCATTGCAAACAGCAGAGGTTCTTGGAAAAATTTATAAGAGGGAAGTAGAGACTGTTGATTTTCTCTCTCCAGAGGCTGACCCCGGGGAAATGATATCTTTTATTAAGAGACTACCAGATGATTGTGTCCTTTTTATGGTTGGTCATAACCCATCAATGGGTAACTTAATAGGAAGATTAGTTACAAACAAAAATATCCCTATCGTTAGTTTGAAAAAGGCGGGTGTGGCTATTGTGGATGTGGAGAAGAAAGGATCTACTATTGTAAAAGCAGAGTTAATCTGGGTGTTACAACCTGACGTACTAATAAGACTTTATTTTGGATAACCTTTAAGCGCCTTTTTTATACCAACTTTGATATTCCTTTTGAGCCTATTTGCCCTTCCATCGCCATAAAATTTGTCATAAGCCAAAAGTAAGGCACCAATTACAGGTTCTGTATCGAGGACAGTAAATTTTACTTTTGGGTACAAATGTATTATCTTTTTTCTAATTATCTCAACCATTAAACTCTTAGGTTGTTTGATAAAGACTGAACCGCCTAATGCTATTGTTATCTTTTCTTCCTTTTTAAATAACCTCTTTAATGCAGTTATAGCTGAATGGGATAGGGCATTGGCACAATTGATCAATATTTTATTGGCTATAGAATCTCCCATTTGAGCTGCTTTAAATACAAGGGGGGTAATTGTATTCAACTTATGATAGTCATAGGAATCAAAGTAGGTTAGTTCAATGAGTTCTTCAATATCATGGGTATTAAAATGCCTTTTTATCATGTCGTATAACACTGTATATTTTCCTCTTTTGTCGTTATATTTAAAGGCAGCGTGATACGCCGCCATGGCGATATCTGAGCCTGAACCATAATCTCCTGTAAGAGGACCTAATCCACCGATTCTTACCATCTCGCCTTTTTTATTAAAGCCTATACAGTTTGTCCCTGTCCCAGAGATGAGGGCAAGCCCAATGCCATCACTTGTGGCTGCTCTCAAGGCGATTGTAGTATCATTCACAAGTATTTTTGGGGTGTCAGGGAGAATATCGCTTAAAATACTCATAATAATATCAAAGTCCTTATCCCTGTCAGCTCCAGAAATGCCGAATCCGCCATAAGCGATTTCAGCCTTTTTTATATGTGCCTTTTTGAGTGCTAACTCAATACCTAATTTTAGTTCCTTGTAGGCTTTTTGAATACCAAAAGTTTGGAAGTTTGAAGGTCCTGTTTTTATTAAAGACGCAATACTACCTTCTTCATCAGATATAACTGTGATAGTCTTCGTCCCGCCGCCATCAACTCCTATAAAATAGGTGTTTTTCATACACTTACCCTCTAAGTGAATTAATGGCATTTCTTCTATTTTTGGATGAAAAAATAAAACTTCCAGCAACCAGTATATTTACACCGCTTTTTATTAATTTTTTTGCATTCTTGTCATTTACACCCCCATCGACTTCTAATAATGTATTTTTCCTTTTTAGTTGAATGCCTGCCTCTTGAACCTTCCTAAACATCCTCTCAATGAATTCCTGACCTCCAAAGCCAGGATTAACCGTCATGATAAGTAATAAATCAATATCATTTATTATTTCCTTTATTGAGCATAATGGCCTATGGGGATTTAAAGAGATACCACACAGCACATTATTAAATACTCTATGTGTCCTCTCTTGGGGAAAAATTTTTGATGCCTCTCTAATTTTTTGTAATGCCCTGTGTAAGTGTATCGTTGACTCCTCATGAACTGTTATTATGTCAGAACCAGCGTCTACAAACTCATCTATGTATTTCTCAGGTTCTTTTATCATCAAATGAACATCGAATGGCAAACGGCTTATTTTTCGTATCGATTTAATTACTGATGGACCTATTGTAATATTTGGGACGAAATGCCCGTCCATGACATCTATGTGGATTAGATCAGCACCACACCTTTCAACATCTCTGATTTCTTCCCCTAAACATGAAAAGTCGGCTGATAATATAGATGGGGCAATATAGACTCTGCTTTTATCTAGCATGCTTTTATTTCCTTTTCAATAATGCATAGAAAAAACTATTGTTGTTATAATTAAAAATTTTAATAAGTCCATCTTTATCAATAAATCTACGTAATTTGGGGTTATTCATAGATGGTTTAATTATCTCAAATTGTGGATTTTCTTCAATAAAATTTTTTATCAAATTCACTGTTTCTGACTTAGTTAGTGTGCATACAGAGTATAGTAAGTTACCCTCTCTTTTGAGATAATTGGCAATATTTTTTAATATTTTATACTGGATGGAAGCAAATCTTTTAATAGCCCTTCGGTTTAGTCTGAACTTGATCTCAGGATTTTGAGAGAGTGTCCCTATACCGGAACAAGGTGCATCTATAATTATCTTATCAAACTGAGCATTTAATTTAACTTTTGCGGCATCTGCATTAATAAATTGAAACTTTGGCTCGTTGATATTTTTTATATCAATGGAGGTTATGTTTACTTTACCTTTTTTTATTTCAAAGATCTGCGTTGATTTTATCTGATTACCCGAACACACATCAAGAACAGTATCATTATCCTGGATATCCAGTAGATATGCGGCAAGCTGACTTAACTCTGACTGTATAACAAAAGAATTTTGTGGTAAGATCTCACTAATTTTCTTTATTATACTGGAGTCCTTTATGATAAGTGCTTGAGGAACAATCTTTGATTCCTCAAACTCAATGCTATTTTCCAAAAGTCTCTGCTTAATCTGCTTAATATCAGTTCTAATTCTAATTGTTGTATTGGGTTTTTCAAAAGAGCTTTTATATATCGCTTGGAATTCTTCCTCTGGTATTTCTTTATTTAGCTCTTTTATTAAGCTTTTTAACAAGTTGTTATCACCTTTGAAAATCTCAAATTTCTCTTTAAGACTTTTTGAGTCAGTTAGTCTTTTTAGAGAATAATTTAAGAAGCCAGTCCCTCTCGAGTTATTGGTAGCCAGCTTATATGCCTCAATGGTCTCAGATACAGCAGCGTATATTGGTATTTTATCCATGGTGATGAATTGTGCCAGATATACCTCTATAGCAATTAAGACCAATCTATCAAATTTAAAAATAGGTATTTTTAATTCTAGCTTTATTATCTCATCAAAAACTTCTTTGAATCTGAGTGTATTTAAAATAATGTTAAATGCTAAGTTTTTTTCTCTATTATTTAACCCTTGAAAATATTCATTTACCAATGTGTCTCTTGATTGGTTTCCATAGATGATTTTTTCTATTATCTGGATCGCGATATATCTTACGTTTGGAGAGATAATCATAAAAGTCTAATAACATTTGATATTAAATATGTCAAAATAGGATTTGTTATTGAGCCTTTTGTGTTTTTCCAAAACTCTCACTTTTATGCTTTTACATTCTTTGAGATATAAAAAAGCATTTAATAGAAAAATACATTGTAATAAGTCAATATCTGTGTTATCTCTCTTTGGAAGTTTGTTAATTGGAGGCTTCTATGAAAAGATTTTGTGAATTTTTAGTCCTATTTTCAGCTATTTTTAATCTTATTGTATGTAATGGGAATGGCGAGAATGATAAGGGTGATGTAGGACAGGATGTTCAGACAGGTGATAATATTCCGCCTCAGTTTGGAGGGCTAAATTCTGTTATATCGAACTTTCCAGATTCTGTTAAGCTTAGTTGGTCGGCTGCCAAAGATAATGTGACCCCCGAGAACAAGATTACCTATATTATTTGCGTAAGCGAAAAGGAAAAGGAGTGTGTTGATAATTTCAGTGAAAGATACTCTGTTGTAGGAACACTGTCTTACCAGGTAACATCCCTTATTGAGGGTAAGAGATATTTCTTCGTGGTCCGTGCAAAAGATGAGGCGGGTAATGTTGATGCTAATACTATCGAAAAGTCAATAGAATTTGCAAAGCCAAAGGACAAAACTCCTCCTTCTTTTATGGGACTTTTATTTGCAAATCCAAGTGGACCAAAGTCTGTAAATTTGCTTTGGAACAGTGCATCAGATAATAACACAAGTCAGGAGAATATTACGTATTTAATCTGTATGTCAGAGCAACAAGGAAAGTGTGCTACAGAGTTTAAGGAGGTGTATAAATCCAGGCCTGGGGCAAATTCTTACAGCATTGATAATTTGGTAACTGGGAAGACATACTATTTTGTGGTTCGTGCTGTAGATGAGGATGGAAATATGGAATTGAATAAAGAAGAAAGGTCTGCGAGACCTTCTGCAGATAATCGTTTTGTAAAGACTTATGGAGATGCAACATATAGAGGAGCCTCTTCGTTTGTTGTGATAAATGATGGATTCTTACTATGTGGTGGTGGTAGAGTAGGTGATATGCTGGATTCAGATATTTTTATTAGTAGGCTTGATACATTTGGCAATGTAATGTGGGTTAAGGCTTTCGGTGGTCTTAGGGGTGACTCGTGTAATAGTATTGTATCGAGTGTTGATGGCACTTTCTATGTAGCAGGTTCCACCCAATCGTTTTCTCAGTTAGGAGATAAAGATCTTCTCTTCATTAAGTTCTCTCCAAATGGGGAAATTTTATTCACTAAAAGGATCCATTCGGATAAGAACGACCTTCATGCACAGATAGCTACTCTACCAGATGGAACGATTGTTTATACTGGGTATACGGAGGTTGACAATCAAAAATATGACTCATTTTTGATACTATTTGATAAGGATGGCAATTTCATTAAGAAAAAATATATCCATACAGTGGCAGATGATTATGTCACAAGGATAAAAGTCTTTGGGGACAAGATATATCTGGTTGGCTATACAAATCCTATTTCAGATGTTAATTATGATGGATTTGTCCTAATTTTGGATTCAGAGCTAAATATTGTTAATCAGAAATTAATTGGTGGTAATGATTAT
Organism: Deltaproteobacteria bacterium; assembly: GCA_026416535.1. Classification (GTDB taxonomy): domain Bacteria; phylum Myxococcota; class SpSt-1050; order SpSt-1050; family SpSt-1050; genus SpSt-1050. The sequence goes on along the minus strand of JAOAFA010000098.1, from coordinate 8,478 downwards.
GATAATTTTATGGCATTAGACATAATGGATGAAAGTAAACTCCTCTTAGCTGGCCAGACAAAAAGCTTCGGTGACAAAGAGGGTGATATTTATATAGTGGCTCTAGAGTTAGATAAGATGGATAAGAGTTTCGCTAAAGTCTATTCGAATGAAAATAAAAGAGATTCTGTCGGAGATATAGCGACGATAGATGACTCAATAGTTGTTGTCGGGAGCATGGTTCCACCTATCGGTGGTGATGATGATGGTGTATTTCTTAGAACAGATAAACAAGGTAATCTGCTTGTGAAGAAATATTATAGAGGGATAAGGGATGATTGGTTTACAAGATTAGAACTTTGTATGGATAGTATTTGCATCCTTGGTGGGACGGCATCAATGCATAATGAAACCCCTGAGGTCTGGCTTTTAAAACTTATGAATGATGGAACAACAGGTGGTGAATGTAAAATTTCTTTTATTAATGATTTTGCTAATATGGTAGCTAAGGACATTGAACCGGTTATTAAGAATGGCTTATTTGAAATAAAAGACTCAGATATCTCTGTTAGTGATGTTGTTCTCAATCATGTAGAAGTGGGGGCATATACGGATGTTCAATGCTTTGCTGATTGATCTTTTACATTAAACAAAATAATCAGACCGATTATAAATAGGAGTTCAAGAGAGAGGATAGATAATCGTTGACTATTAGTGGTTTTAGATACTATTCCGAATAAGAGGGGACCAAATATAGCAGCAATCTTGCTGGAAAATGTCATAAACCCAAAAAACTCCCCACTTTTCTCTTTTGGAGAAGTTGTAGCTATATAACTTCTTGCTAGTGACTGAGTTGCGCCTAGGACAGAACCACAAATTGATGATACTATAAAGAATATGATTTTGCTGCTAACAATATATATAACTCCTATGCTTATTATCCATATAATTATTGTAAATATTATAGTCTTGATTAAGCCTATCCTTTTGGCAATAAAACCTGAAACCATGGCGCCCATTGCAGCAGATATTTGGATAATCATTAGCAGTCCGAAGTTTTCACTCAAAGAAAATTTAAGGGTGTGAACTGTATATGAAGAAAAAAAGACGATAACTGTGGAAATACCGTCACTAATGAAAAAATAAGAAAAAAGGAATATAAATATGTTGCGATAACATCTAATGTTGTTGAAGGTATTTTTAATCTCGATAAAGCCATGTAAAATGTTAGTACTTTTATTGTCAATTCCAGTTTGTTTTGGTAGGTATAAAAATGACGGGAGGGCAAAGAGAAGATAGGATAGGGCTGTTATTATGATAATTATTTTTGAGCTTTCTACTTCCTTAACAATAAGAGCCATTATTATGAGTGATAGCAGTCCTCCAAAGTATCCCGCTCCCCATCCTATACCAGAATATTTTTCTATCTCATCTCTTTTTACTATATCAGGTAAAAACGAATTATAAAATGTCATGTTGATTGCATAACAGGCATAAGCCACAACAAAGAAGAGGGTTGAATAAAAGATGGTTCCTCTATCTGAAAAATAGAGAAGAAAAGTGGAAATTATGGAGATGAGTGAGAACAATATATAAAGGGTCTTCCTGTTACCTGATATATCTGAATATGTCCCCAGTATAGGAGATAGCAGGACGGTCAATGCCATTGAAGAGGAAGTAGCTAATCCCCATAGAAAATCTCCATCACCCCTTATGTCACCAACGACTATCTGTTTAAAATATAGAATAAAATAGGCTGTTAGAATGACCATTGAGAATTGGGCCATTCCGAAATCGTAGAGAATCCAACTTATTAAGCCTCTCTTGTCCACGGTAAAAAGAACTTCATAAAATATTGAATGATCATAATATCCATATATAGAATATATTCAAGTTATTTTGTGTCAAAAATACCTTATCTACTTTATGACAATATTTTGTAAATATTTTTAATTATTTGCTTGTAATCTAGTATCCTGAATTGTATAAGGAAAGAAATTTGGGAGGTGTGATGAGAAGAGTTTTGCTATTTTTCTCCTTGTGTTTTATTTTTTTATATAACTGTTCTAATAACACGGATGCCAGTACTGACCTGAGAATTGAAGACAACAAGAAGGATATTGACTATTCGCCTTCAAGGGGAGATGGAGAGGCACAAAAAAGTGAGGAATATATACCAGAAAAATTGTTCAAGAAAGAAAAATGGGAAAATATATCAGAACCTAATGTTGCAGAATGGAGCAAAATTAAGAAGCTTATTAATGAGCAAAAATATGAGGCTGCCTATTCAGAACTTGAGAAACTTTTGAAAAAATTTAGGGATGCAAATGAATTTGAAAAGATAACCCATGTAATAATGAAGATGACACAGTTAAGGATAGCCTTGCATGGATACGAAACTGCAGTAAAGTTTTTAAAGAGTGAGTCATGGCCTGAGGGTCTATATTCTCAAATGGTGTTAAATTTGTACTATGCATATTCGCTTGTAAGCTACTATAACAACTATAGTTGGGAGATAAACCAGAGAGAGAAGGTTGATCATGGTGGGGAGATAGATATAAAGAAGTTTACAAAAGAAGATATTTATTATGAGGCACAAAGAGCGTATTTAAGGGTCTTTGCCAACAGAGAGGCACTATCCGATATAAAGGTAAAATCATTCTCAAATTACATCCAACCTAATTCTTATCCAGAGAGGATCAGAGGGACATTAAGGGATGCCATTACTTATCTATATGTTGAACTTTTAAATAATACTAACCTTTGGGAGCCCGATGAATTGAATATGGTATATACATTGCCAATTAACAATATGGTGCCTTCAAAAAAAATAGTCGTAAATTTGTCTGATAAAGATACACATCCATTGCTAAAAATAGTTTATATTTTAGATGACCTTTACGAGTGGCATAGTTTTAGAAAGGAAGATGAGGCTGCCTTTGAGGCGCTATTAACTAAACTGGAGATTCTGTATAGCAGATTTACATACCCAAAAGACAGAGAGGTAATTAAAGAATTCCTTGAGAATGTTTTGAAAAGAATGGAACACCTTGAGTGGTGGACAGTAGGAATGGCTACATTGGTCGACTTTTATATGAAGGAGGACAAGCCTGATTCTTTGATAAAAGCTCACAGGATCGCAGCCGAATGCCAAAAAAGATTTTTATCCTCTATTGGTTCAAAGATGTGTTATACCAAGCAAAAGATAATAGAGTCTCCATCTTATGAGGTTGCTGGTATGTCTGTTGATAAAGTTAATCAGAGATCCGTTTTGGTTTCGTATAAGAATTTGAGGAGAATATATCTACGAGCATATAAATTAGACTTTTTTTCACTCTTAAATAAGTCATATGACTATTATCTATTACCACAATCTAGACAATTAGATAACATTGTGTTTGGAAGTAAACCAGATTTTGAATGGAGTGAAGAACTTGAAGAGACAAAGGACTTTCAAGTCCACAAGAAGTATATAATCCCACCTTTCAAGGAGAAGGGGCTCTATTTGATTGCACTATCAGCAAGAAAGAATTTTCCAAAAAATGACAATGTGATCAAAGGCATATATATGATAATTTCTGACATGGTTATTGAATTACGAAATGACTACGATAGCTCGCTTAAGGTTAGAGTTATTGATGGAAATAATGGAGCTCCTATTCAAGATGTAGAGGTATGTCTTTACAGATATGATTGGAAGGCTGGGCATAAAAAGGATCAATGTGATAAGTCAAATACCTTTGGGAATGTTAAATTTTCATCTTCATACGATAGTAGCACGTATTTTCTAGTCGCGAGAAAGGGAAAGGATTTTACAACGGATATGCAGTATGTGTACTTTTATAATAGACTCCATACTCATGCATACGATAGGACTATAATTTTTACAGATCGATCAATATATAGACCTCTCCAAAAGATAAAGTGGAAAATAGTTCACTTTTATGGTGATGGTATGAAAGGGAAATATGAAGTCGTTCCAAATAGAAAATTAGAGGTCTTTCTGTATGATTACAACCGTCAGGTAGTCGACAAAAAAGAGGTGATTACAAATGAATTTGGTACAGCCTCTGGAGAATTTACAATACCATTAGGTAGACTTCTCGGTAATTGGACCATTGGAACCGTGTGGGGTACGCAGAATATTAGAGTAGAGGAATATAAGAGACCTACATTTGAGGTCACTTTGAAAAGACCTGAGATCCCACTAAGACTCAATAAAGAGGCGGAAGTTATAGGAGAGGCCAAATATTATTTTGGTCTTCCTGTCTCATCAGGCAAAGTAAGGTATGTTGTTTTTAGGCAACCTCGCCTTCCCTACTGGTGGGAGCATTATTCGCACTATTTCAGATTTTACGGATTTAACCAACAGCCAGATGTTGTAGATACTGGGAATGTTTTCTTGGATAAGGATGGTAAGTTTAAGGTGAGGTTTGTCCCTAATGCAGATGAGAGATTGTCAGATATTAGCAAAGAGATTTATTATTGGTACAAGGTAGAAGTTGATGTGACAGATGAAGGTGGTGAGACAAGATCAGCAAGTCAGCTTTATATGATTGGGTTCTCCTCTGTTGAGGCAAAGATAGTATCAGATTTGAAATTTTTTATTGCTAAAGATAAGAATAACAAAATAAGAATAATTAGGACCGGTTTAAATGGTGAACCTAGAGCTGGTAATGGTAGTTACAAAATAGTCCAGCTCAAAGAACCGGAGAAGACACTCATGCCTTCAGAAATACCCAGTAGGTTACCAAATTTTTTCAAAATAGAGAGATTTGAAGAGTATAAACATAAGGATGATTACCTTACGCCAAGATGGGATTCAAACTACAGTGTAGAGAGGATGTTGTTTGAGTTAAAAGATGACCTCGTAGTAACACGTGGTAATGCAATTCATCATAAGGAAGATGGTGAATATACGATTGATATTTCACAGCTTGGGGCAGGTCTCTATAAGATATATTACGAAACTATAGATGAATTTGGCAATAAATATGAAACCTCCAAACCCTTTATTGTGGTAGATTCTGTAAAAAAGTTTAATCTCCCTTTAGTTTTTTACTCTCAAAAAGAGGTATATAAAGTTGGTGAAAAGGCAAGATTTTTTATAAACTCGGGATTAAGTGGACAGAACATATTTTTATATCTTTATCAATCGGGTAAAACGGAAAAAGAAGAGGTAATTATTCCCTCAGGGGGTTCTATAATCTATGAATTTGATGTTCAAGAGGAATTACGGGGTGGTTTTATAATGCATGCATCTATGGTTAATGATTACCAAATAATAAAAATGTCCGAAAATATAATGGTGCCGTGGGATAATAAAGAGTTAAAAATAGAGTTCGTCACATTCAGAGATACTATGAGGCCGGGTTCAAAAGAGGTTTTCAAAATTAAGGTGTCAGGCCCGGACAATGTAAAGAGTTTGAATAAAATTACCGAACTCATATCTTATATGTATGATAAGTCATTAGATTATTTCGTTCCCCACAGATATATTCAAATCCAGAGTTTGTATCCTCGTAAGACGAACATGGGATCTATTAGAAGTAATATTTATCCAACATATCCATATTGGGTTGATAGTAATGGCTTTAATCCAATTCCATATGGACCACAGTTGTTACCTGATAGTTTAAAATACATATCTGGTTATGGAATAGGTGGATTAGGATATAGACGGAAGGGTAGAGTATCATTGCAAGGTGATTTGTATAAAGATTACGATACGAGGACATTACATGTGGTAAGAAAAGCAGCAGCTCCTCCAATGAAAGGAGTTGAAAAGAGCTCTTCGAAAGATTATGCATCTTTAGAATCTGAACATAACGGTGTAAGAGAGAAGATATCTACGGAGCATAGGAGTGAAGATTTGAGTAAAGAAAAAGAGAAGATGAATACTTTATCCATGGTTGAAACGGATAAATCAACCGAGATTCGATCGGAGTTTTCAGAAACGGCTTTCTTTTTACCCCATCTTATATTGGAACCTGATAATACTGTTTCTATTGAATTTAGTGTCCCAGATTCACTCACCACATACAATCTATTTGTTCACGCAATTACTAAAGATCTCATGGGAGGTTCGATCAAGAAGGAGATAAAGACAATCAAGAATTTAATGGTCAGACCCTACCTACCGAGGTTTTTAAGGGAAGGTGATGAGGCAAACATAAAGGTTGTTGTAAATAATGCCTCAGATAAGGATGTATCCGGTGAATTAATACTTGAGATCATTGAGCCTATTTCAGAGAAAGATCTGAGATTGGAATTTGGTCTTAAGGATAAAGATTCTGTCAAAAAATTTTCAATTAGAGCTAAGGGTTCGACAAACCTTTTATTTACTGTTAGGGTACCAAAGAAGATCAGTTTGATAAATTTCAAGGTTATTGCCAAAACTGGGGAATTTTCTGATGGTGAACTCAGGACTGTACCGCTATTGCCTGGCAGAATGCATCTTGCTCAAAGCAAGTTTGTAGTTTTAAGAGATAGAGTGAGTAAAACATTACAATTTAACGATCTCGTAAAAAAGGATGATCCAACCCTTGTTAATGATCAGTTAACTATTACATTGGATGCGCAGCTGTTCCTAACTGTTCTTCAATCGCTTCCATACTTAGTAAACTATCCTTATGAATGTACGGAACAGATACTAAACAAATTTGTCTCAACAGGAATAATAAGTTCAGTCTATAACTCACATCCTGCTATAGCAGAAATGGCCAGAATATTTTCAAAAGAGCGAGACACAAGATTAGAGAAGTGGGATAAACCAGATCCAAATAGAAAGATGTTATTAGAGGAGACTCCCTGGTTTAATATGGCAAAGGGCGGATATGATGCCAAAGAAGATCTAGTAAATATTTTAAATCCCGAAATAGCTAAATCGGTAAGAGATATCTCACTTAATAGGCTTAGGAATGCACAGACATACACAGGCGGGTTTCCGTGGTTTCCGGGTGGTCCTCCGTCGCCATATATCACTCTTTATATCCTTTATGGGCTTTCAAAAGCTATTGAATACAAAGTTGATGTACCAAAGGACATGATCTTAAAAGGATGGCAATATCTCCATAATCATTTTATTAATAAGGCTTTACAATATGCAAAGGATAATAATTGTTGTTGGGAGATGATAACATTCTTAAATTATACCCTCTCAAACTATCCAGATAGTTCTTATTATGGGAATATATTTACACAGGAAAAGAGGGAAGAGATGTTAGAATTTAGCTTTAAACACTGGAAGAGACACTCTCCTTATCTCAAAGGTTATCTGGCCCTTACACTCAGTAGAATGAACAGACATAAGGATGCAATTTTGGTATTCGAGAGCGTTATGGATTCGGCAAAATATTCTGATGAAGAGGGCACTCACTGGGTACCTGAGGATAGAGGATGGCTTTGGTATAACGATTCAATAGAAACACATGCTTTTGCTATTAGGACGTTGCTTGAAATAATGCCTCAGGAGAAAAAATTAGATGGACTTGTTCAGTGGATATTAATGAATAAAAAGTTAAATCATTGGAAGTCAACAAGGGCCACGGCAGAGGTTATTTATTCTCTTATTAAGTATATGGAGATGAATAAGACACTTGGAATCAAAGAAGAGGCGAGAATTCTAGTAGGCAAGGATGAATATAAATTTGTATTTGAGCCAAATAAATATGTTGGTAGAAAGAATCAAATTGTAATACCTGGAGAAAAAATAGACCCTGATATAATGTCAAAGATTACCTTTGAAAAAACGACAAAGGGTATCATGTTTGGATCAGTTACATGGCATTTTTCAACAGAGCAAACTCCACTGGAAGGGCATGGTGATTTATTTGCTGTATCAAGGATGTATTTCAAAAGGGAACCCACAGTAAAAGGATATGTACTTAAACCGATCGATGATAATACAAGAATCTACGTAGGCGATCAAATTGAGGTCCAGATATCTATTAAATCGAAACATCCATCTGAATATGTTCACCTGAGGGACCCGAGACCTGCAGGTTGTGAACCTGAGAGTTCTATCTCAAAGCATAAATGGGACTCTGGTATTTACTGGTATGAAGAGGTAAGGGATTCTGCTCAAAATTTCTTTTTTGAATACCTACCACAAGGAGAATACACATTCAAATACAGGATCAGGGCAAATATGGCTGGTAAATTTAGGGTTGCTCCAGCCACAATACAGTCTATGTACGCCCCTGAGTTTAATGCATACTCAAAGGGTGATGTAATTACAATTTTTTGATCAAACTCAAAATTTTTCAAAAGTTCAACATGTCCATAAACAAAGCAAGGGTTCTGAACTAATTACACATTTTTCTGTTATTCCTAAAGTCAAGTCACATCTTTTTACTAATATAAAATGACACATCCCTCAAACCTTTTCTCCATGGGTGATTTAATGCTGGTTTGTATCTCTTCTTTCTCTCCTTTTTCTCTAAAACTTCTGTAGTTCTAAATCCTAAGAAGTCCTTTTCCTGTCTCTTATACACATCT